>JAKBUS010000019.1 GCA_021841585.1 Pseudomonadota bacterium
GCTGGGGCTGTGAACGCTCCACCCGCCATGGGGATGCCCCAACCATCAGCTTGTCTCGGGCGATGGCGCCCGATACGCGCCCCGGCCAAAGGGCGGCCTCAAGCAAACCCCTGTCCGAACCCCCGCGGCCCTCAAGCGGAAGTGGGCGCCGGTATCGATACCGGCGCCCACCAAGCCTCATGGGAACGCGATGGGCGCGAAACCTGTTTCGGGGCCCCCTCGAAATAGACCCATCCCTCCAAGGAAGAAGCGGTTCGCCGTGGAGGTCCGCCCGCTGCAATGAGCCAGTGTTGCGGGGCACGCCCGCCGCGATTATCACGCCAGAAGCTTTACGAGCACCGCCGCCGTGAGTGCGAGATTAAATCCCACCATCCAGTTCAGCAGCGCGACCCGGCCGTTGGTCGCCTGCAGTGCCAGTCTGATTTCCGCGATCTCGCGGCGAACGCCGGTGAACTCCAGCGCTACTGCCTCCTTGAATGCGGCGATCTCGCGGCGAACATTGGCAAATTCCCGCGCTACCGCCTCCTTGAAATCGCTGATCTCAGATCGAACGCCGGTGAACTCCTCGGCCGTCCTGTCCTTGAAGTCGCTGATCTCAGATCGAACGCCGGTGAACTCCTTCACCATGACTTCTTTGGTTTCGTTCTTTGCCTCGACGACATCAAGCTTGGTCGCGGTCAAGCTGGTAACGGCGTCGTACAGGGCGCTCGCTTGCGCCTCCGCCTGCTCTTCGGTGAATCCGACACCCCGCAGCCGCTTGGCGTACGTCAATGTATCGAGCATATCCCGACCCATGGTATGGATACTCCCAGTGTAGCGTGTGCCGTCCACCGCCACAAACAAGAAGGGGTCGCAGGGCCCCTCGGTCCCTCGGTACTCGGCCTGGGGCAGCCTACTGAGCCCTGCGCTTGGACGAAATCCGGTATTTCGCGGGGGCAGTGGTTACCGGCGCGCCCGGCGTGGCCTGGGTAGGGCGCATGGCTGGCGGATGCATGGATGGCCGGCGCGTGAGGCCGGCGCCGGGCGTGATCAAGGCCTTCGAGCGCGCACCCGCCGCCCTTTCATCATTCATCGTTCTTGATCCGCGACCATCGTCATGAGACCCTCGACGAAGACAGCCCAGGCGCCCACGTTACCCTCAACCCCGGGGTGCTCGTGTTTCGTCACCGCATTGCCCCGCGCAAACCCCTCTGGCGATAAAGGGGCCGCCTCGGGCGCAACGGCGGCTACCAGAAACCCTTGCTTGGCGACCAGATTCAGAAATCCCGCTCGATCTTGAAGGTATTGAAGAGGATGTCGACCGCCGTGTTGCGCGCCCCATGGGCCACCGCGTCGAGCATATCGCCATCCGTCCATCCAAGCCCGCGCAGGTGATCGAGGTCGGGCTGACTCACCGCATGCGGCGTAGCCATAGCCTTTAAAACAAAAAGGAGCATGGCCCGATCCTTCTCCGCCAATGGCGTAGCCTTGGGGTCGGCCTTGGTGGCCGCCACCTCATCGGGTGTCTGGCCGCACATATTGATGAGCAGCGCCTCGTTGAAGCCCACGCAATACTCGCAGTCGTTGTTCTTTGACACGAGCATGCGGATCGACGCCAGCAGGGCGGCGGAAAGAGCCGGGTGGTTGCGGTAATAGCGAATACTATCCCATTGCTGGGCAAGGAGCGCCGGGCTGCTGCTGTAAAACCGTACGGCGTTGGGGACGCGACCAAAGAGCTTGGCTACGGCCTCATAGGTCTCGGCGACGGCGCCGCTCGCGGCTTCGGGGTCTTGCGTGATCAGTAAAGTCATGAGATGAACTCCTCGGGTGAAGGAACGCACCATGAACGAATAGCCTACGCGAGCCCGCGGACGTAGTCCCGGAGCTCGTGCAAACATTGGCGGAAGACCGCTGGCGACTGGCGATTCTTGGCCATGCCCCAGCAACCCTCCCAGGCGGCCACCAAAAAGAGCGAGGCGGCCTCGCAATCGAGGTCCGCGCGCACGCGCCCCTGGGCCTGCGCCCTTGTCAGAGCGACCTGCACGACGCCCTGCCAGCGCGTGAGGATCACCGACAGGTGGTCGCGGAAATCGGCGTCGACGGCGCTCATTTCCTGGATCAGGTTA
The DNA here is from genome assembly GCA_021841585.1 of Pseudomonadota bacterium. GTDB lineage: Bacteria > Pseudomonadota > Gammaproteobacteria > Acidiferrobacterales > Acidiferrobacteraceae > Acidiferrobacter. The sequence continues at coordinate 2,106 of JAKBUS010000019.1, forward strand.
TTGAGCGGACAGCCCCATTTGACAGCCTCGTCGTCCATGCCATGGATGCGCTGATCGAGAAGGGTGAGCAGGGTCTGATAGGGGTCTTCCGCCTCTTCGAGGGGTTGGAATATGGCCTTTGCGAGCCAGCCCTGAATCACCTCGTCTACGACCGCGAGACCGAGGGCATGCTTGCTTGGAAAGTGGTGGTAGAGGGCGCCTTTCGTAAGACCGGTGTCGCGCAGGATCTCGGATAGGCCGGCGGCCTGGAAGCCATGGCGATGAATCTCGGCAAATGCCGCCTGGAGCAACTGGGTGCGGGTTGTCTCGTGCGCTATGTCCATAGCGGTAATCATACCGACCGGTCGGTATGTGTCAAGGGGCGTCGGTCTTGCCTTCGGTGACCGCCGGTGGTGTACTGCACGACGTACTCAAGCGTGAGAGACCCCGTGAGATCGGTAATTCCCCTGGCAGTGATCTTTGCCGGTGCCGGTGCGGTAACAGGCTTTTTGCTGCGGCCTTCGGATATCTTCGGACACCAATTACCATTGTCGGTGGTGCTGGCGCGCGGATCGGACCTCCACGGCCTCAACCGTCTCCTAGTACCGCTGGCCGAGCGCTCCTTCAACGAGATGGTGGCCGGTCTCATCATCGGCGCCGTGCTCGGGACGGTGGTGGGCGCGCTGTTGAATCGCCGTTAAGTCTTTTGGCCCAGGCCGCTCAGCTCTTCCCCCCGAGCCACTAGGCCAGTACAATGCGCGGTCCGACACCCAACCGAGCGTCGCCCTTATAGCATCACGCCGCGTGTTGCTTGTATACTGCGCGCCCCTTTCCTTGCGTCCCCTATGACAACCCAGAATCTTCGGAACATCGCAATTATCGCCCACGTCGATCATGGCAAGACCACGCTCGTCGACGAGCTGCTGAAACAGTCCGGCACATTCGAGAGCCGCGCGAACATGGGCGCCCGAATCATGGACTCCAACGACCTCGAGCGGGAACGTGGCATCACGATCCTCGCCAAGAATACGGCGATCCGCTGGCGCGACCACCGCATCAACATCGTCGACACCCCCGGGCATGCGGATTTCGGGGGCGAGGTGGAGCGCGTGCTGTCGATGGTGGATTCGGTGCTGTTGCTCGTCGACGCCGTCGACGGCCCCATGCCGCAGACGCGCTTTGTGACGCGCAAGGCCTTTGCCCTCGGGCTGCGGCCGATCGTCGTCATCAACAAGGTCGACCGGCCCGGGGCGCGCGTGAACTGGGTCCTCGATCAGACCTTCGATCTGTTCGACAAACTGGGGGCGACCGAGGAGCAGCTGGATTTCCCGGTCGTCTACGCATCGGCCTTGTACGGTTACGCGAGCCTCTCGCCCGATGTGCGCGAAGGTGACATGACACCGCTCTTTGAGGCCATACTGCGGCATACGCCGCCACCCGAGGTCGACCCCGACGGCCCCTTCCAGATGCAGGTCTCGAGCCTCGCCTATTCGAGCTATGTGGGTACGATCGCGACCGGGCGCATCAAGCGCGGGACCGTGCGTACCAATCAGGTGGTGGCGGTCATCGACCGCGAGGGCAAACGCCGCGAGGGTAAGGTCCTGCAGGTCCTGGGCTTCCTGGGCCTCGAGCGCACCGAGGTGAAGGAGGCCTCGGCCGGCGACATCATCGCTGTGACCGGTATCGACCCCATCTACATCTCGGACACGCTGTGCGACCCAGGCCGCGCGGAGGCCCTGCCACCGCTCACCGTGGATGAACCCACCGTGAGCATGACCTTCGAGATCAATACCTCGCCATTCGTGGGACAAGACGGAAAGTTCGTCACGAGCCGCCAGCTGCGTGAGCGCCTTGAGCGCGAGCTCATCCACAACGTCGCCCTGCGCGTCGAGGACACGGCCGATGCCGATAAATTTAAGGTCTCGGGACGTGGGGAGTTACACCTCGGCATCCTCATCGAAACCATGCGCCGCGAGGGCTACGAGCTTGCGGTCTCACGCCCGCAGGTGATCACGAAGGTCGTGGACGGCGAGGTCCACGAGCCCTACGAGTCGCTTACCCTGGACGTGGAACAGGCCCACCAGGGCGTGCTGATCGAGCGGCTCGGCAACCGCCGTGGGGACCTCCTCAGCATGGAGCCCGACGCCAGCGGCCGTATCCGCCTGGAGTACGTCATCCCCTCGCGCGGCCTCATCGGCTTCCAGACGGAGTTCCTGAGCCTCACCTCGGGCACGGGCCTCATGCACCATGTCTTCGATCACTATGGCCCCGTGAAGAAGGGCGATACCGGCGGGCGCGTGAACGGCGTCTTGATCGCCAACGGCGCCGGCAAGAGCGTGGCCTATGCGCTCTTCAGCCTGCAGGAACGGGGACGGCTTTTCGTGGGACCAGGCGAGGACCTGTACGAAGGCATGATCATCGGCATTCACTCGCGCGATAACGATCTGGTGGTGAATCCGCTGCGCGGCAAGCAGCTGACCAACATGCGCGCCTCGGGCTCGGACGAGAACATCCTGCTCACCCCGCCGATCCAACTGACCCTCGAGCGCGCCATCGAGTTCATCGACGACGACGAGCTCGTGGAAGTGACGCCGCACCATATCCGGCTGCGCAAGCGCTATCTGAAAGAAAACGACCGCAAGAAGGCCCAGCGCCAGGGCTAGGCGGGGCCGTCAGCCCGCCTGCTCGCGGATGGCATGGAAGCGGGCCTTGGGGAACCGTTCGGCGGTGAGGTCGAGGTGCGAGCGCGACGGCGCGAGATAAGCCAGCGCGCCGCCCGCGTCGCGGGCGAGGTGGCTTGCAAGGCGCCGGTGCAGGTCACCGAGCGTATCGGCGTCGGCCTCGAGCCAGCGCACCGCGACCACCGGGGCCGGCTCAAAGTCGGCCTCGACCCCATACTCGTTGCGCAATCGGTAGGTCACGACCTCGAACTGCAGGGCGCCGAGCGCCCCCAAGATCATCTCGTGCCCAGACAACGGCCGAAAGAGCTGGGTTGCACCCTCCTCGGTGAGCTGCTCGAGCCCCCGCGAGAGCGCCTTGCTCTTCAACGGGTCGCGCAGCACCACGCGCCGGAAGAGCTCCGGCGCGAAGTTGGGGACGCCGGTAAAGCGCAGCGCCTCGCCTTCGGTAAACGTGTCCCCGATGCGGATCGTGCCGTGATTGGGCAGACCCAGGATATCCCCGGCACAGGCCTCATCGGCCATGGTGCGCTCGTTGGCAAGAAAGGTGAGGGCGTTGGCGGCATTGATCTCGCGCCCTTCGCGGACATGGTAGAGGCGCATGCCACGCCGGTAGCGTCCCGAGCAGATGCGCACGAACGCCATGCGATCCCGGTGCTGCGGGTCCATGTTCGCCTGGATCTTGAAGACGAAACCGGAAAAAGCCTCCTCGTCGGGCGCCACCAGGCGCGTGGCGGTGGGTCGCGGTAGAGGGGAAGGGGCGAATGCGATAAAGGCGTCCAGCAGGTCGCGCACGCCGAAGTTGTTCAGGGCCGACCCGAAGAACACCGGGGATTGGCGCGCCGCGCGATAGGCCTCGACATCCACGGCCGGGGCCGCCCCTCGCACCAGCTCGATCTCCTGAAGGGTGCGCTCGTACTCATCGCCCAAGACGGCCTTGAGGTCGGGATCGCGCAAGGCAAGCAGGCGCTCCTCCTGGATGCGTTCGCTGCGCCCCTGCGGCATGAGCCGCGCCATTTCGTCGGCCAGCCGGCAGATGCCGCGGAAGCGCTGACCCATGCCGAGAGGCCAGGTGACGGGCGCGCAACTGATGTTCAGAGTCCGCTCGATCTCGTCCAACAGTTCAAGCGGCTCCCGGCCTTCACGATCCAGCTTGTTTACGAACGTGATGATCGGGGTGTTGCGCATGCGGCACACCTCGAGCAGCTTCACGGTCTGGGCCTCGACGCCCTTGGCGGCGTCGATCACCATGAGCACCGAGTCGACCGCCGTCAGTGTCCGGTAGGTATCCTCGGAGAAGTCCTGATGGCCGGGGGTGTCGAGCAGGTTCACGATGGCGTCGCCGTACGGGAACTGCATGACCGATGAGGTCACGGAGATCCCGCGCTCGCGCTCGAGCGCCATCCAGTCGGAGGTGGCATGGCGCGCCGCCTTGCGGCCCTTGACCGCGCCCGCGAGCACGATCGCGCCGCCAAAAAGCAAAAGCTTTTCGGTGAGGGTGGTCTTTCCGGCGTCGGGATGCGAAACGATCGCAAAGGTCCGGCGGCGGGCGATCTCGGTCGTCAAGGAGGGCATGGGAGGGCGCAAGGATACACGCACGGCGCCGCCAACACTAGCGCAGCTTCGCCTGCGCCGCCCACATCGGTATACTGGGTCTCTCCATGGCCACGCTTTATCCGTCCACAGAGCCGTACGCACAGCACCGCATCGCGGTGGCCGCCCCGCACATCCTCCATGTCGAGGAGTGTGGCAACCCGCAGGGGCTGCCGGTCGTGTTCCTGCACGGCGGTCCCGGGGCCGGCTGCGAGCCCTATCATCGCCGGTTCTTTGACCCCGCGCGCTACCGCATTGTCCTGTTCGATCAGCGTGGCGCCGGGCAATCGGTGCCGCATGCGGCACTGGATGGCAACACCACGGCCGACCTCGTCGCCGACATCGAGCACATACGAACCCGCCTCGGCATAGAGCGGTGGCTGGTGTTCGGGGGTTCGTGGGGCTCGACGCTCGCGCTTGCCTACGGCGAAACCCATCCCGAGCGGGTGCTCGGCCTCATCCTGCGCGGCATCTTCCTGTGCCGGCCCGCCGAGATCCGCTGGTTCTACCAGGAGGGCGCGAACTGGGTGTATCCCGACTACTGGGAGGACTTCATCGCGCCCATCCCGGAGGCCGAGAGGGGCGACATGGTCGGCGCCTACTACCGGAGGCTTACCGGATCCGACGAGGATGAGCGCCTGCGTTGCGCCCGCGCCTGGTCGTTATGGGAGGGGCGCACCGCCAACCTGAGCCCGAAGAAAGAGGTCGTGGATTTTTTCGCGCTGGGCCACACGGCGCTGTCTCTGGCGCGCATCGAATGCCATTACTTCATGCATGAATCCTTCCTGCGCGACAACCAGATCCTCGCGGACGCCCATCGCCTGGCGGACATACCCGGCGTCATCGTGCAAGGCCGCTACGACCTGATCTGCCCCATGCGCAGCGCGTGGGAGCTGCATGCCGCATGGCCCCGAAGCACCCTCAAGGTGGTGCCCGAGGCCGCCCATTCCGCCGCCGAGCGCGGCATCACAAGCGCGCTCGTCGAAGCGACGGACGCCTTCGCCCGGGACAGCCGATGGCCACCTACGCCATAGGAGACCTGCAGGGCTGTCTGCAATCCTTGCAGGAGCTCCTCGCACATATCCACTACGTGGATGGCACAGACCGCCTGTGGCTGACGGGCGACCTCGTCAACCGCGGGCCCGAGTCGCTTGAAACCCTCAGATTTCTGCGCACCCTGACAGACCCCGTCATCGTGCTCGGCAACCATGACCTGCACCTGCTCGGCGTTGCCTGCGGGGCCCGCCGTATCGGCACGGATGACACCCTGGAGGCCGTCCTTTCAGCCCCTGACCGCATCGAGCTTCTCGACTGGCTAAGAAACCAGCCGCTCCTGTATCATGACGAGGATCATGACGTCGCCATGGTGCACGCCGGTCTTCCCGCGCAATGGGATATCCGCGAGGCGCGCACCCTGGCCGCCGAGCTCGAGGCGGTCCTTCGGGGACCCGAGCTGTGCCGGGCGCTGGGAGGCGTATATGGCCCTTTGCCCGACCTGTGGAGTCCGGCGCTCACTGGCGCCGCGCGGCTGCGTTTCATCGCCAACGCCTTGACGCGCATTCGTTATTGCGACCTGCGGGGACGGCTTGACATGCGCGACAAGGGCCCGCTTGGGACCCAGACCCCTGGCCTCGTGCCGTGGTTCGATGTGCCGGGACGGCGCAGCCGGGAGACGCGCATCCTGTTCGGTCATTGGTCGAGCCTGGGTCGCCGCGCCTTCGGAAACGTCATTTGTCTTGATAGCGGGTGTCTGTGGGGCGGGACGCTGACCGCCTTGCGGCTCGAAGACTCCGTCTTTTTTTCGGTACCCTGCGCAAGTCGCGGGGTTTGAGGACATTAGGATGAGCAAAAACGCGCATCGCATTGAGGTCGGCGTGAAGACCGCCTATCTGGACAACCAGTCGGCCCCCGAGGCCAACCGCTACGTCTTTGCCTATACGATCACGATCACCAACGCAGGATCGGTACCAGCGCGGCTCTTGACGCGTCACTGGATCATCACCGATGCCAACAACAAGGTTCAGGAAGTGCGCGGCGACGGGGTGGTCGGCGAACAGCCCTACCTGGAGCCCGGCATGAGCTTCGAATACACAAGCGGTGCCATGATCGAGACGCCCGTGGGGAGCATGCGTGGGAGCTACCAGATGGTGGCCGACGACGGGACATGCTTCGATGCCGACATCCCGGCATTCTCGTTGAGCATCCCACGTACGCTGCATTAGCCCCGAGCGCGGGCAGGCCAGGGGCCGAGCGGGCATCGCGCACCGGCTCCCGTGGACGCGGCCAGGAGGCGGTCGCGCCCCCGCGCACCGCGTCCGGGCGACGCGAGAAGCAGGCGTCTCACCCCACCAACGACTCGCCGAGACAAGCGAGCGATCGACGAGGCCGCAAGGACCGCGCCTAAGGTTCCGACCAGCGTATGCAGTCGCGGCCGGCCCCCTTGGCGGCATAGAGCGCCATGTCGGCGCGCACCAGGAGCCTCTCGATGCCTCGGTCATCGCGATGGTTCCGGGTCGCCCCTATACTGACCGTAATGCCGTATTCCTGACCGTTGGCGGCCGCGAATCGCAAGCGGCGGGCGGATTCCCCGATGCGCTCGGCGACATGTTGCGCCTCCTTGCGGCGAGCCTCTTGAAGCAGGATGCCGAACTCCTCGCCGCCAAGACGTCCAAGGCAATCCGTGTCACGCAGTTCCGGGGCGACCGCCCCGGCAAACCTCTGCAATACCACGTCACCCGCGATATGGCCGTATCGATCATTCACGGCCTTGAAGTGATCCAGGTCGGCGATGAAAAGCACGAGGTCCTTTTTATAGCGCGCCGCGCGGCGCAGGCATTCGCTGGCCTGCTCGAGAAAGGCGCGGCGGTTGGCGATGCCGGTCAGGCTGTCGCTTGTGGCGAGCCTCCGCAACTCCCGCTCGAGCCGCTTGCGATCGCTCACGTCTCGATATATGCCCTCGACCCCCAAGAATTCCCCGGCGGGGCTACGAAGGGCATAACTACTGATCGATATGTCGATAATGACTCCGTCGCGCCGCACCATGCGGCCTTCGAAGTCCTGCACCTTTCCCTGTTCGCGCAGGGCTTTCTTCAGTGGTTCGCGCTCGTCCGGGCTGGGATAGAAGTCCTCCGCGCGCCGGCCCACCATCTCCTCCGGCTCGTAACCCGGAACGCGGCGCACGGCCGGCCCCACATTGAGGACCGCGCCGTTGGCGTCGGTCCGGTAATACACGTCTTGCGTACTTTCGAACAGCCTTTGAAAGTTCTCCTCGTTCTCCTTTAGGCGATTCTCGGCTTCGTAGCGCATGGTATCGTCCGTGGAAATGATTGCGATCAAAAATTCGCTGCCCACGGCAACGCGTGCGCTGGAAGTCGTGATGCGGCGCACTCGGCCACGGCGCGTAAGGACCCTGAGCGCCACTGGGGCATTCACGGCGGCGCCCTCCTCGAGCGTGCGCATGCGGTCTTCGACGATCGCGGTGTCCAGGGGATGCACGAAGGCGGCCGGCGGCAAACCTAGCAGCTCCTCTACCGACTCCGCTTCCATAAAAACGCATGTTGCCCGATTTACAAAGATGGCCTCGGCGCCGGAAAAGATCGCAAGCGGCAGGAGGATCACTTCGAGGAGATTGCGATAGGGAAAATCTGGCGTTGCAAACACGTTCGAGAGGTTATTGGCGACAGTACTCACCGTCTTGCTCCTGCGCAGACGTGTCCGGTAAAGACGGGCCGGCAACCGGCACGGGGTCTTTCGGTCGCGGCTCGCCAACGCTCAGTGAAAATCCCCGCGCTCAGACGCAATCGACACCCCGACGATACCGTGAGACGCGCACAAACGAAAGCATGCCCCCTAGCTGTTACAGGGTGTTGCATGTCTTCGACAACGGATAGGACGCGGCATCCAGGGGCGCCCGCGGGCCCTTCGGACGGTGGCGGACGCCGGGCCTTGAAGGGCCTGGCGCCTCGCGGCCTTGCCGGCCGATCCTGACAAACCGCGCGAGGGACAGTGACGCGGCGCGTCGATATCAGGGGTGCCGCCCGCCGGGGATCTTCTATGTCACTGTACTACCAGGAGTTTATAAAGTCGTTCGGACTGGCATGATGCTTGCTGGTATTTAGGGCAAGAAGGTGTGGAATGGTCTGGGAGGACGGCATGCTGAGTTGCGTACTGACGCTGGTCAATGACTATAGGGAGGCATTCGGGGTGCGCCCGAACGTCGTTTATATGAACCAGGCGCATTACGAATACCTGCGCGAGGAGATGCCGGGGATCCGGGCGCATGATGATGTGGTGGCGGTGCTGGGGATCGATATTTCGCTATCGAGCCACGTCATCTATCCGCATGTCGCCACGGCGCAATTTCGCGAGCAGCGCATCCTCGTGAGCTGAAGATTCCGTGTGGGGGTACAACGCTTGGGGGCCCGAAAGGCCCCCTTCTTTTGGCCCATCGATCCGCGCCGGTCAGGGCCCCGCGAGCCGCGAGAAGACCTGCTCGGCGGCCGCCACCGTGGCCTTGATGTCGGCCTGGGTGTGGGCCGCGGACACGAAACCGGCCTCATACGCCGATGGGGCGAGATAGACACCCAGGCCCAGGAGCCCATGAAAGAAGCTCCGGAAGCGGTCGACATCGGCGCCCATGACGTCCTCGTAATAGCGCACCGGGCCTTCGGCGAAGAACAGACCGAACATGCCGCCGACCGCGTTGGTGGCGTAGGCAAGGCCGTGGCGCGCGGCGGCCTGCGACAGTCCGGTGGTCAAGTCCGTGGCGCGCTGGCTCAAGGTCTCATAGAACCCAGGGGCCTTGAGCTTTTTCAGGGTGGCGAGACCGGCCGCCATGGCCACCGGGTTGCCGGAATTGGTCCCGGCCTGGAAGACCGGACCATCGGGAAGCAGCTGATCCATGAGCGCCGCGGGGCCGCCCACGGCGCCGACCGGCAGGCCGCCGCCAATGATCTTGCCGAGCGTGGTGAGATCCGGCCGGATACCCAATAGTGCCTGGGCGCCACCCGGTGCCACCCGGAAACCGGTCATGACCTCATCGAAGATGAGCAGCGCGCCATATTGATCGCACAGGGCCCTTAGGTGCTCATGAAAACCGGCGACGGGGGGCACGCAATTCATATTGCCGGCGACCGGCTCGACGATGACGGCGGCGATCTCGTGGCCGTGCCGGTCAAAGAGCGCGCCCACCGAATCCGGGTCGTTGAAGCGCGCGACGAGCGTGTGGGCGGCGAGCGCCGCGGGCACCCCGGGGGAGGTGGGTACCCCGAGCGTGAGGGCCCCCGATCCGGCCTTCACCAAGAGCGAGTCGGGATGGCCATGGTAGCCGCCCTCGAACTTGATGACCTTGTCGCGGCCGGTGACGGCGCGCGCCAGACGCAAGGCCGTCATGGTGGCCTCGGTGCCGGAACTGACGAAGCGCAGCTTTTCCAGGCCCGGCATCAGCGCGCGGACCTCGAGGGCGAGCTCGGTTTCGGCCTCGGTGGGCGTGCCGAAGGCCAGCCCGCGGGCCGCGGCGTCGGCCACCGCGCGCGTCACATCGGGATCCGCATGACCGAGGACGAGCGGCCCCCAGGCGCCGACATAGTCGATATAGCGCCGGCCGTCGACATCGAATAGATAGGCGCCTTCGCCGCGCTGCATGAAGATCGGTTCCCCGCCCACACCCTTGAACGCGCGCACGGGCGAATTGACGCCGCCGGCGATGACGGATCGGGCGCGCATGAAGGCGCGATGGCTTGCGGTCATACGGTGTCCTCGAAAAGCCGTTGATAGGCGCGGGCCGCGCCGGTGATGTCGTTGTGCCCGAAAACCCCGTCGACGACCGCGAGCGCCGAGGCGCCGGCCGCGATCAGGGCGCGCCCATTCTCCGGCAATATCCCGCCGATCGCCACCAGCGGCTTGCAAAGGGCGCGGGCGGCCGTCAAAAGCGAAGGCTCGGCGCGCGTGGCATGCGGCTTGGTGCATGACGGGTAAAAGCTTCCGAACGCCAGATAATCCGCCCCGCGCAGGGCGAGGTCTCGCGCCCGGTCGAGGTCCGCGTAACAGGAGACGCCGATGATGGCGCGCGCCCCGAGCCGCGCGCGCGCCGACTCCACGGTGGCATCATCGCGCCCGAGGTGCACGCCGTCGGCGCGCGCCGCGTAGGCGAGCTCGACGTCATCGTTGACGAGCACGGGGACCCCGAAGTCATGGCCCAGGGCGACCAGCGCCTGAGCGGCATCCATGGCAAGGCCTGGGTCCTTGCAGCGCAACTGCAACACGCGCGCGCCTCCCAGCAGGGCCGCGCGCACCCGCGCCAGGCCCTCTGGCCGGCAGCAGGCCGTGTCGGTGATCGCATAAAGGCCGGCGATCCTCAATCCTGGTCAGCCTCGTCTTCCCGCGCCCAGAACAGGCGGTCCGGCAACTGCTGCCCCATGCCCAGGGACCAGGCGGCCTCCAGGGTCTTATGCGTATATTCCAGGGCCTGAATGATGGCGTTCACCGGTTCCAGGCCCTGGGCGAGGACCGCAGCACAGCTAGACGCCAGGGTACAGCCGGAGCCGTGATACTCCCCCGGCAGGCGCCGATAGGAAAAGCGCTCGAGGAACTGGCGATTCCCGTAAAGCAGGTTCAGCACCGCGTCGGTCGGCTCATGAGTGCCGGTGATGAGGACGTAGCGCGACCCAAGCGACATCAAGCCCTGGGCGCAGGCCTCGAGGGTATCGGCCTCCGGGACCAGCCGCCGGGCCTCGCGGCTGTTTGGCGTGATCAGGGTCGCGAGCGGACAGAGCAGCGAACGAAATCCGTCCTCCAGGGGCTCATCGCTCAACGGGTCCCCCCGGCCGCTCGCGAGCACCGGGTCGACGACCGTGGGGATGCTGGGGTAGTCCGCGATGACCTCGGCGATCGCCGTCAAGTTGGCGAGACTACCCACCATGCCGACCTTGAAGGCCGCCACCGGCATGTCCTCCAGGATCGCGCGGGCCTGCTCCACCACCAAACCGGGCTCCAGGGCCGCGAAGCCCTTCAGGCCGAACGTGTCCTGCACGGTTATGGCCGTGACCACCGGCGCGGCGTGACAACCCATGCTCATGAGCGCCTCGGCATCGGCCTGCAGGCCAGCGCCACCGGTCGGGTCATTGCCCGCAAAAACCATGACGATCGGGGGCTTCACAGTCACCTCTCTTCCCTAAGGGCGGTATGCACGACACGCGACAGCGCGCGGATGAGCGCCGGGTCGGTGTTCAAAGCCGGCACCACATGATACTCCCGAACGCCGACCTCGCGAGCGAGCCGGGCATAGGTCATGCCGAGCTCATAGAGGGTCTCGATGTGGTCGGACACGAACGCGATCGGGTAGACCAGGATCTGCTCGACACCCTCGCGTCCCTGCTCGCGGATGACGTCATCGACATAAGGCCGCAGCCACTCCAGCGGTCCGACGCGGCTCTGATAGCAGAGCGTCACGCGCGGCCAGGCGAGACGCTCGCGCACCAGCCGGGCGGTCTCCTCGATCCCATGCTGATACGGATCGCCCTGACTGATGAGACGTTGTGGGACACCGTGGGCCGATAACAGCAGGCTGATGCGCGCCGGGTCCGGGATACTGAATCGTTGCGCCTCCCGGCCTATGGCATCGGCGATCCCGTCCAGATAATCCGGCTCCTCATACCAGGAATCGACGAAGCGGACATCCGGACTATAGTGGCGCCGCGCGCATTCGCGCAGGAACTCATTGCGCGCGCTGCCGCTCGTGGTCAACGAATATTGCGGATACAAAGGCAGCAACACGACGCGCGCAAAACCCCCGGCCTTAAGCGCCGCCACGACCTCGCCGGTCAATGGGTGCCAATAACGCATACACACGAAAACGCGGGCCTTGAGATCGGCCAGGGCCTGTTCGAGCGCCCACGCCTGGTCCTGGGTATTGGCGCCTATGGGCGAGGCCCCGCCAAGGGCCGCGTAGCCGCGGCTTGCCTCCTCGCGCCGCCGCCAGGAGACGAGTCGCGCGAACAGGCCTTGAGTGAAAGCGGCGGCCGGAAACTTGAAGATGTCGGGATCGGAAAACAGGTTGCGCAGGAACGGTCCCACGGCCTCCAGGGAATCGGGGCCTCCGAGATTGCACAAAACGACGGCGGTGCGTGGACTGGTCATCGCGGCATTGTACCGCCCGCCGCCGCGTTTCACGAGGACGACAAATCGTGGCAATATAAGCTGATGAATGCCAATCCCCCGAAAGTGTATATGTGCGTTATTTGTGGTTTCCTGTACGAAGAAGAGAAGGGCCTGCCGGAACACGGAATCGCGCCGGGCACGCGCTGGGAGGATGTCCCCGAGAACTGGACTTGTCCGGACTGCGGGGCCACCAAGGACGACTTCGAGATGATCGAGATCTGAGATGAGGGCCTACGCGCTGGTGCGCAGCCGCAAGCGCCGCACCCTGTGCCTCCAGATCAGCCCCTCCGGCGCCCTGCGCGTGTTGGTCCCGGCGGCCACCCGCCAGGCCGACGTCGAGGCGTTCCTCAAGGCCAAGACGCCGTGGATCGAACGGACCCTAAAGAGGCTTGGCGAGGCCCCGAGGCCCGACCCGTTCGCGGACGGGCTCACGTTGCGGCATCTGGACGAGCCCATCGTGCTGCGGCTTCAGTACCGCGCGGGTCCGCCGTCGGTCCGCCGCGATGATGGCATGCTGCGGGTCGCGGCCACCGACGAGGAGGCGGCGCGCGCCGCCGTGGAGTTCTGGTATAGGGAGGCGGCGCGCCACCACGCCCTGGCGCGCATCATCCATTTCGCGCCGCTCGTTGGTCGGACTCCCAAGCAGATCCGCATCGGTGGCCAAAAGACCCGCTGGGGGAGCTGCTCGGCGCGCGGGACCATCAGCCTGAACTGGCGGCTCATGCTCGTGCCCGCCGCCCTGTTCGACTATGTGATCGCCCACGAGCTCTGCCACCTGATCGCCCCGCACCACAAACCCTCCTTCTGGCGGGAACTGGCACGCGTCATGCCGGACTACGAGGCTCGGCGTCTGACATTGCGCGACCTGGGGGCGAGTCTTTCGCTATGAGTGTCCCCTCGCCCAAACCGCGCGCGATCGGCATCGACGCGCCAGACGCAAGCGCGTCCCTGTGGTCGGCAGACGCGTCCATGGAGACGGCCCCCGGGGCCGTCGGCGAACGCCCCCAATCGCGTGCCGAGGAACGGGTCAATGCCGCGATTCACGCACTCGGTGCGGCATTGGCGCTGGCCGCGGGCATGGCCCTCGTAGAGCGCGCGGCGCACACCGGCAGCCCCCTCAAGGTGTGGTGCGCCGCGATCTCGTCTGCGGCCATGATGGCCTTGTACGCGGTATCGGCGTTCTACCACATCCTGCCCCCCGGGGGCCTGAAGGACCGCTTCCAGCGCCTGGACCGCATGATGATCGCGGTGTTCATGGCCGGGAGCTACACGCCGGTGGCCTTGCTCATGGTCCATGCCGCGATCGGGACCGCGCTGTGCGTGATCGAGTGGGGACTGGCCGCGCTCGCCGTGGTGTTTCTGTGGGGGGACCCCGGACGCTACGCGCGCCGCTCCGAGCGGCTTTATCGCATCATGGGCTGGATCACGATCCTCGCCGCCCAGCCATTCTTCCGGCATACCCCACCGGCGGTGCTCGCGGCTTTGGGGTTCGCGGCGACCTGCTATGGCGCGGGTGTCGCCCTGCTGGTGCGCGATCGCGTGAAATACCTCCATGCGGCGTTCCACCTCCTGACCCTGGTCGGCGGCGGCCTGCAATTCTGGGCAATAAGCCGGATCGTGGCGTGATCGCCAACGCCGCGAAGCGAAGGGCCGCCCGGCGCGCATCGACGGGGGCGGGGATCGGGGGTGTTGCAACCGACGCATCGACCTGTTGCCCGACGGGCGACGCGGTTAAGCTCGGGGTTCGGACGGCGCGCTAGCGCGGCCTGCGAGAAGTGGTGCGCCCATGGGCGCTTTGACGGGGTGTTCGGAGGGGCGTGTAATGGTAACGGCATGTGATGTGTTTGTGATCGGCGGGGGGCCGGGAGGCACGACCGCCGGCGCGCTGCTCGCCGAGCGGGGGTATCGGGTCGTGATTGCCGAAAAAGACCGGCACCCGCGGTTTCATATCGGCGAGTCCCTGCTCCCCGCGAATCTGCCGTTGCTCGAGCGCCTGGGCGTGGGCGAGGCGGTGCGCGCCATAGGCATGGTGAAGTGGGGGGTGGAATTCCTGTCCCCCTGGCATACGAAGGCCCGCCAGGAGTTTTTGTTCGCCGACGCCTGGAACAAGGACATGCCCTATGCCTATCATGTGCCGCGCGCGGACTTCGACGCCATCTTGTTTCGTAACGCCGCCGCCAAGGGGGCGGACACCCGCGAGGACTGCCGGGTGCAGGAGGTGGTCTTTTCCGAAGACGGCAGCGGGGCGCGGATTCGCGCGCGCAACGCAGGCGGCGGTATCGAGGATTTTGCCGCCCGGTTCGTGATCGACGCATCCGGGCGCGATACCTTTCTGGGTCGCCGCCTTCACACCAAGCGGCGCAACCCCCGGCACAACAGCTCGGCGCTGTATGGGCACTTCCAGGGGGCGACCCGAAACGACGGTCGGGAAGAGGGCCACATCTCGCTCTTCTGGTTTGAGCACGGGTGGTTCTGGTTCATCCCCTTGGCTAACGGGGTCACGAGCGTGGGTGCGGTGGTCTGGCCACATTATTTGAAGACGCGCACACAATCCGTTGGGGACTTTTTCAAGGAGACGCTGGCCTTGTGCCCGCCACTCGCCGAACGACTGGCCGACGCCAAGCTCGTAACCGAGGTGCAGGCGACCGGTAATTTCTCGTATGGATGCGAACGCTCTTATGGCGCGAACCACCTGCTCGTCGGCGATGCCTTTTCATTCATCGACCCGGTATTCTCCTCGGGCGTCATGCTGGCCATGCACGGTGGCTTTCTGGCCGCCGACGCCGCCGACGCCTGCCTGACAAGACCGGAGCGGGCCCCGCGCGCGCTGCGCGCCTATGACCGCGCGCTGCGCCAGGGATTGCGCACCTATGCGTGGTTCATCTACCGCGTCAACCACCCGAGCATGCGCGACCTTTTCATGGGACCGCGCAACATCCTTCGCATGCAAGAGGCCCTTTTGTCGGTGCTCGCCGGGGACATCTTCGCGGATACCCCCGTATGGGGCTCGCTGGCGGCCTTCAAGGCCTTGTATTATCTGCATACCCTAGGGCACTTGCGCCGATCCGTCCGCACACTGTGGCAGCGGCGGCTTCTGCGCCGGCGTTCCGCGGACGCGGCAGTTGCCGTGGAAACCGAATGAACGCGGATCGCCGACGGGCGGGATGCGATTCGGCCTGGACCCACTGACCCGCACCCGCCAGCCGATGCCCAGCACCTCCACAACCCATCTCGTGCTGATCCCGAGCTACGACCCGGGCCCCAAGGTCTATGAGACCGTGACCGAGGCCTTGCGCCACTGGGCCCCGGTTTGGGTGGTCGTGGACGGTAGCACCGACGGCACCGCCGAAGGGCTCACCGAGATGATGCGCCATAGCGCGGATCTTCTCGTCATCATCGAACCCTGTAACCGCGGCAAGGGCGCGGCCGTGCTATCGGGGCTTACGCGCGCGCGCGCCCAGGGCTATACCCACGTCCTATGCATGGACTCAGACGGCCAACACCCCGCGTCGCTCATTCCGGCCTTCATGCAGGCCTCGAGCGCGCACCCCGATACCATGATCCTGGGGGTCCCGGTGTTCGCGGCCGACGCCCCGCGGGTGCGCGTCTACGGGCGGCGTCTCTCGAACCTCTTTACCAATATCGAGACCCTCGGGCGCCATATTGGCGACTCGCTGTTTGGGTTTCGCGTCTATCCGATCGAACCGCTTTTTCGGATCATGGGCGCACGCCGCTCCATGCGCCGATTCGATTTCGATCCGGAGGCCGCGGTGCGGCTCTTCTGGGAAGGGATCGCGGTATGCAATATCGACGCCCCGGTCCGCTATCCGCGCAAGGCCGAGGGCGGCATCTCGCACTTTCACTACGTGCGCGACAACCTGCTACTCATAGGCATGCACATACGCCTACTCCTCGGTCTTCTTTACCGCATGCCACGCCTGCTGCGAGCCGGCGCAAGACCTAGATCATACCGCCGTTGATGGAAATGATCTGTCCTGTGATGTAGCCCGCCTGATCCGAGGCCAAAAAGCCGATGAGGTCGGCGACCTCGCGACACTCGCCGGCACGGCCCATGGGGACAAGGCGGGCAATGTCGTCGGGGCCAAAGACATGACTCATGGGCGTGGCGATGATGCCCGGGGCGACCGAATTCACGGTAATTCCGCGGCTTGCGACCTCGAGCGCCAGTGATTTGCCGGCGGCATGCAGACCGGCCTTGGCGGCCGCGTAATTGGCCTGACCCCGATTGCCGACGATGCCGGCGACCGACGTGACATTGATGATGCGCCCCCAACGCGTCCGGATCATGGGCAAGAGCAGCGGCCTTGCGACATGAAAAAACCCGTCCAGGGAGACATCGAGCGGACGTCGCCATTGCGCGGCCGTCATGCCGGCGAGCACCGCGTCGTCGCAAACGCCGGCGTTATGCACGAGGATCTGGATGGGGGCCCGATCGAGCAGCGGGGCGAGCGCCGCGGCCACGGCATCCCTATCCGCGAGATCGAAGACACAGAGCTCGGCCGTGCCGCCTTGCGCATCGAGCTCCGAGACCAGGCGCGCGGCGTCCGCGGCCCTTGCATGGGCATGACAGATGACATGACAGCCATCCGCAAGCAATCGGCGGCAGATCGCCGCACCCATGGCGCCGCTCGCGCCGGTCACGAGCGCCCGGCGCGGCGCGGGCGGCCTTTGCGCCTCGGCACTCATGGGGCATGCCCGTGAAGGGCGGTGAATTGGACCGTGGCACGCCCCGAGACCAGGGGACTTGAGGCGGTGGCCACGAGGAACCGGTAGTTGGCCCCGCGCGCATCGCGGGCCAGGCAATGACAGTGAATGAGCAGCTCTTCCTCGATGTCATCGAGGCGCGCGACCTGGAACCGGACATCGCGCGCCGCGAGCAGTGAGCCGGCGGGTGGCGTCTGGCCATCCCCGCACAACGCGCCGTGGACGGCCATGGCCTGCGCGGCATATTCGATGGCGCACGCCGCCCCCAGGCGTCCGCGTGCCCGCAAGGGGTGGGCGGGATCACGATGGCCATCGGCGAGACACTCTATGGTGTCGCGATCATAGGCCCGTACCCCGGCGAGGAGGCGCATGGCACCCCGGTGCGGCAGATAGTCGTCAATCTGGACGCGCCCCAGGCACAGGGCGGGGGACGTCGACCGCATCGATCGGCTCATGGCCGCCCCGACGGCCGGCCAGGCCACGCGCGCACGGGCCTCATGGGGGCGAGAGGCGTGACGAGACGGTGGCCGTGGCCACCGGGCGATCCGCCGCGAAAAGGCCGAGATCGAGGAAGCCTGGTCCCGAATCCCGCCAGCGGACCACGACCTCTTGGCCGGGCCGCACCGGGCGCAGGAACTTGGCCGAGCCCACGCGCAACGACTCATACGCGAGGCCGCGGGCGGCGCACACGGCGGCTAGCGCCTCATCCAGGAGCAGCGCGCCGGGCACCATCGGGTCACCCGGGAAGTGACCGGGGAAGGCCGGGTGGTCGGCGGGAAAGGTGAGCCGCGCCTCGTCAGCCACGGCCACCTCCCGCCTGACGGGTACGTGACGCCAGGAGCTGATGCATGGCGCTAAGCGGCAGCTTGCCGGTGGCAAGCCGCGGCAGGGCGTCGACCAGAACCAGCGGGCGCGGCAGAAACACGGGGTCCAGGCGCGCGCGCAGGGCGGTTTCGATGGCCGCCGCCGTAAGCCCAGGGGCGACCACAAAGGCCGTGAGACGCGCGACCGGACCCGCTAGGTCCTCATCGGGCATGTAAAAGGCGCCATCGAGCACGCCGGGGATGGCGAGAAGCTGTTGCTCGAGGAAGGCGATCGAGCTGCGCTTGCCCGCCACGTTCACGATATCGGTGCCACGGCCGTGAAGGCGAAACTCGCGAGGCCCGCTCGGCTCTATGATGTCGCCGAGGGCCGCCGGGGTCTCGACATGGCCGCCGTGCACCACGAACGACGCATCGCGGGCCTCGAGGACGAGCCCCGGGAAGAGTGTCCAGAGATCGCTTTGCGTCGGACGCCTGGTCGCGACCTGGCCTGCCTCGGTGGCCCCGTAGATCTCGTGCAGCGGCGCATGCAGGCGCTGCTCGGCCTCCTCGGCCAGTGCCCGGGGGAGGGGCGCGGTGGCGCATAAAACGGCGTCGAGCGGGGGGACCGCGGCGGCACTCGTCAAGAGCGCGCGCAGGTGCACGGGAGAGGTCACCAAAAGCCGCGGGCGCGGGACCGCCGCCAGCGCGCCGGCGATGTCCTCGGGATAAAACGGGCGCCCATGGTGCGCGAGCGCGCGGCCGTGCAGGCTTAGCATGACGCTCGACTCGAGCCCATACATATGTTGCGGTGGCACGGTGGCGACCAGCGACCAGGCCGGGCCGTCATCCAGTCCGAGCCGCGCGGCCTCGGCGTGCGCGCTCGCCACGAGCGAGCCCCAGGTCTTCACATGGCCCACCGGCACCCCGGTGGTCCCCGAGGTGAAGACGGTCACGACCGGCCGATCGAGGGGGATCCGCGGCACCGGCGGCGCGCGATGCACGCGCCCCGCGGGGGCGAGCCGCGGAAAGCGCACGATGGGCAGGGCGACGGGGAAATCGCCGTCGGCAAGGCAGTGCATGTCCGGCATGCGCGCGTGCAGGGACTTGATGATCTCGACGGCATGGGTGGCCGGGAGCACCGTCATGCGTCCGGCGGCGGCCGCCGCCGCCAATCCCACCATGAAATGATAACGATCGGCGCAGGCGTTCAGGATCGGGGCGCGCGGCGGCCACAGCGCGGCGACATCCGCGACGTCGCACAGAAATTGCGCCAGCGAGCGCGGCGCGTCCTGGTAAAAGGCCAGCGCCCGCGCCGGATCGGCGGCGGTAGTGAGCGCCGCGTCGGGAGCGACAGCGGTACGGGTCATTGCGGGAGGCGCCGATAGGACGATGGCCCGCTATCCTCGCCGGCCACGAGGCTGCGCCAATGGCGGCGGCTCGCCAGGATCACCTGCAGAAACCCGGCGCGCTCCTCGCGAGGGATGACCATCCGGCGGACCAGGTACTCGGCGACGAACACGAGAACCATGATGGGCCACGTGAGGCAGCTGGCGTAGAACGCCCACACCCGCACCCCGGCCGCGAAGAACAACAGCACGGAGATGATTGCCATGGCGCCAAAAAGGCCCGCCCAAAGCTGAGTGACACGCCGCGTATAGCGCGCGAGGTGCGGGCTCAAGGAACCGCGCATGAGCCACGACAGGCGCGAGATGAGGGGCGTGCATGACGGCCGGAGCGAACGCATGAAAAGGCCGCACAAGAGCGCCATGACCCCCACGTCCTCGGCAAGATAGGCCCAGGAATAATGAACGGCGATGAAGGTACGGTAGTGCCAGAGGACGAGCGCCGCGCCTCCCCAGAGGGCAAGCCAGAGGCCGCGTGGACGGGCGGCCCACGCCGCCGTCAGGGTCAGCGCGAACAAGGGTGCGAAGGCAAACAGCGCCCCGAGCGGATCAAGGTGCCGGGCGATATTCGTCCGATAGGAAACCACGGGATAGGCGAGCAGCAATGCCGCGGTAGCCAGGGCGCGAGCCTTTCTGAGCCACATCCCCGTTTTGTGCATCCCCATTCGGAACCTCCCGGATCACCGCTCGCGCGAGCAGCGGATACGGCCGCGCACCCATGGCGCCCTTACGAGTAATCGCGCCATCATAGCAGAAAGCCAAGGTGGACTTCGTCCGCCAGTCGGAAAGCGGACACAAAAAAGGGCGGGGACCTTTCGGCCCCCGCCCCATGGTACGCAATGGAGCCGGCTTACATCATGCCGTCCATACCGCCCATGCCACCCATGCCACCCATGCCACCGCCGCCGCCAGCACCGGCCGCCGCCTTCTCGTCCTGCGGGAGCTCGGCGATCATGGCTTCGGTCGTGATCATGAGCCCGGATACCGAGGCGGCGTTCTGCAGCGCCGTGCGCGTGACCTTGGTGGGATCAAGGATACCCATGGTCAACATGTCGCCGTACTCGCCGGTCGCGGCATTGAAGCCATAGCTGCCCTTGCCCTCGGCCACCTTGTTCATGACCACCGAGCCTTCGAGGCCGGCATTCATGACGATCATGCGCAACGGCTCTTCCATGGCGCGGCGGGCGATCTGGATGCCGACGTCCTGGTCGTGATTGTCGCCCTTGACCTTCATGTTCTGCAGCGCCCGGATCAGGGCCACGCCGCCGCCCGGCACCACGCCTTCCTCGACCGCCGCGCGGGTCGCATGCAGGGCATCTTCCACGCGCGCCTTCTTCTCCTTCATCTCCACCTCGGTGGCCGCCCCGACCTTGATCAAGGCCACGCCGCCGGCGAGCTTGGCGACCCGCTCCTGCATCTTCTCCTTGTCATAGTCGGACGTCGCTTCCTCGATCTGGGCGCGAATCTGCTTCACGCGCGCCTCGATATCCTTGGAATTGCCGGCCCCGTCGATGATGGTGGTGTTCTCCTTGCTGACCTGCACGCGCTTGGCCGACCCAAGGACGTCGATGGTGGCCGCCTCGAGGGTCATGCCGATCTCTTCGGAGATCAGCTGGCCACCGGTCAGGATGGCGATATCCTGGAGCATGGCCTTGCGACGATCGCCAAAGCCCGGGGCCTTGACGGCGCAGACCTTCAAGATGCCGCGGATATTGTTCACCACCAACGTGGCGAGCGCCTCGCCCTCGACATCCTCGGAGATGATGAGCAGCGGACGGCCGGCCTTGGCCACACCCTCCAGGATCGGCAGAAGCTCACGAATATTGGAGATCTTCTTGTCGTAAATCAGGATGTAGGGGTTCTCGATATCGGCCGTCATCGTGTCCTGCTTGTTCACGAAGTAGGGCGACAGATAACCGCGATCGAACTGCATGCCTTCGACGATCTCGAGCGCATTCTCAAGGCCCGAACCCTCTTCGACCGATATCACGCCCTCCTTGCCGACCTTGTCCATCGCCTCGGCGATGATGTTGCCGATCGAGTCATCGGAGTTGGCCGAGATCGTGCCCACCTGGGCGATCTCCTTGTGATCCGAGCACGGGCGCGAGATCTTCTTCAGGGCGTCAACCGCTGCCGCCACCGCCTTGTCGATACCGCGCTTCAAGTCCATGGGGTTCATGCCCGCCGCCACCGACTTCAGGCCTTCGCGGAGGATGGCCTGCGCCAGAACGGTCGCCGTGGTCGTGCCGTCGCCGGCGATGTCGGAGGTCTGCGAAGCCACCTCCTTCACCATCTGCGCGCCCATGTTCTCGTACTTGTCCTTGAGCTCGACCTCCTTCGCGACCGAGACGCCATCCTTGGTGATCGTCGGCGCGCCGAACGATTTGTCGAGGACGACGTTGCGGCCCTTGGGGCCCAGGGTGACTTTCACTGCGTCGGCGAGGATGTTGACGCCGCGCAACATCCGGATGCGCGCGCTGTCACCGAATACGACTTCTTTAGCTGCCATGGTTCTTCCCTCTCTTTAAGCGTTCGTTATTTGCCGTCGATGATCGCGACTACATCTTCTTCGCGCATGACGAGCAGCTCCTCGGCGCCGACCTTGACCTCGGTCCCGGCGTATTTCCCGAAGAGCACCTTGTCACCGACCTTGACGTCGAGCGGACGCACTTCGCCGCTCTCTAGGATCTTGCCTTTGCCGACGGCCACGATTTCGCCCTGGATCGGCTTTTCCTTTGCCGTATCGGGAATCACGATGCCACCGGCGGACTTCCGCTCTTCTTCCAGGCGGCGCACGATCACGCGGTCGTGCAGGGGGCGAATATTCATACTCGATTCTCCTATTTGTGGGTGAGGCTGCGCTTTCATAGGAATCTCCTTAACTCTAGGAAACCGCAATACCTGGGATGTCCGTGCTTGCTAGCACTCAGTTCAGGTGAGTGCCAATCATAAACAAGGCGGGCCTCTTGTCAAGCCCGACCTAATCCCGGTGCGAGCGAAACCGGCCCTCGAGCGGCTCGCGCGCGTCGGCGGCAGCGGTCGGCGGCGCGGCCTCCGGCGGGGGGCGTCGCAGGGCGCGCCGCGCGGGCCCGACCAGCAGGGCAAGCGCCAGGAGATCCGAGAAAAACCCCGGGAAGATCAAAAGGAGGCCGGCGAGACCAAGGGCCGCCCCTCCCCAGACCGCCTCGTGCGGGAGCTGGCCGTGGGACATGGCGGCGCGCACATGGCCAAAGGTGCGTACCGGCGAGAGCCGCAGCAACGCCAACCCCGCGACCGGGCCCGCCACCAAGAGCCCCAGGGTCCACCACGGCCCGATCGCCTGCCACACGAGCACGATCACCACGACCTCGATGAGCGGCAGGAGCGCGATGAAACGCCAAAGCCGCGCGATCATGCCGACCGCCCGGCGCGGACAGCGGTGACTGGCCACAACGCATCGACCTCGGCCAGGACCCTGGGGATGGCCGCTGTGAGGCGATGATCACCCCCGGCCACGACCGTAAGCCGCTTATCCGGGGCATGCACATGGCGCAGGAAATCCTCGCTCACGGCAAGTGGCACGACCTCGTCTCGGTCCCCGTGAATCATGGTCAATGGGCAGGGGAGCGCGACCGGCACCGACAAGACGTCGTGGGCGACGGCGTCCTCGATGAGGGGGTAGCCGAGCTGGTAGACCGTTCCGGGCGGACCGTAGGGGTCCGGGAGCGTCAGCCGACCATCGCTACGCCATTGCTGGCGCAGGCCTTGCGGGAGGCCGGCGTAGTAGCGCTGCAGGAAATTGAAGGCCGGGGCGAGCAGCACGAGGCCCGCCACCGGGATGCGCCGCGAACGCGCCATGAGCACCGCAAGCCAGGCGCCCAGACTGGATCCGACGAGGATCAGGGGCCGCGGTGCGTAGAGCGCGGCCACCGACAGCGCGTCCTCGAGCCACCCCGAAAGGGTCTGCTCCACGAGCGCCCCGGTCGATGCGCCGTGCGCGGCCAGATCAAAGCGCGCCCATGAATATCCGCGCGCGAAGGCATGTTCGGTAAGGGCCGTGGCCTTTTCACCGACACAGTGGGAACGAAAACCATGCAGGAACAGTCCAATGGGACCGTGGCCCGTATCAGTCATTCGTCCGCGGATCATGATGTCCGGACGGGTATTGAGGGAGAACGCGGTCTCAGGCACGTGAGGCTATTCCGGATATCGGCAAGAGGTTATGGTATAAGAAGCCCGGCGCGCGCGCGAATCGCGTCCGATGCTACGACAATCGACTTCACTGGCACTGAATGCCGCAAGTCCTGGCGCCGACCGGCGACCAGACTGGGCCGGCGCGGACCACGCGGCTTGTATATGACTTTAAGATGCGCGAACCGACAAGGAGTTCCCCGCGCGGCCAGCAGTCGCCGCCGCGTAGCGAGGCTTTAGGCCATGCCCCAAGAGGCCCTGATCGTTTTCAGCACCTGCCCGCGGACCGAGGCCGCCGGGATCGCGAGCGCGCTCGTGAATGAAAAGCTGGCGGCCTGCGTCAACCTCCTGGATGCCCTGCAGTCGGTGTACCGCTGGCGCGGGCAGGTGAAGACCGCCACGGAAACGCTTTTGATCATTAAGACGACCAAGGATCATTATGACGAAATGGAACGGCGCCTGCGGGCCTTGCACCCCTATGAAGTCCCGGAGATTGTGGCGATCCCGCTCAGCCGCGGCTACCCGCCCTACCTGCAATGGCTTAAGGACGCTATTCGCCCTTAGTCTCGCGATCCTGGCGGTGCTGGCCGCGATCCCCGGTGCGCAAGCCGCCACGCACGGGGGGCCGCTGGCGGCCTTCAAGGCCTTCTTCGGTCATCGCCAGAAACCGTTCCTCAAGCGCAGCCAGGCCTACCACCTGACGCTGAGCGCGCCCGGCACGAACGAATTGCTGGCGCGCTTTCGCATAGCCCATGGCTACTATCTCTATCGCGACAAGATCCGCTTCACACTAAAGTCGCCCCGCCACGGCGTGACCCTGGGGCCGGTGGCCATGCCGCCCGCATCCGTCGAGAAGAACCGGGTGCTCGGCACGCTGTTCATTTACAAAAAATCCTTTACCTTGCCGCTGCCGCTCACCGGCGCGCGCGGCAACCAGCGCCTGATAGTGCGCGCCCACTATCAAGGTTGCGCCATTGCCGGCATTTGTTATCCGCCGGTCACGCGTACCCTGACCGTGCGGTTGCCGGGCCGGACCGCGGCTTTGAACGCGACCCATGCGGCCCCGGCGGCGAGCGCGCCCGCCGCGCCGCGCGCAAGGAGTCAGGATGCGGAGACCTGGTTCTGGGCGATTGTGAGCGCCTTCGGGGTCGGGCTGCTCCTGAGCTTCACCCCCTGCGTCCTGCCCATGATCCCGATCCTCTCTGGCATGCTCGTCGGCCACGGCAAAGAGCGCCTCACCAAGCGCCAAGGCGCGCTGCTTTCGGTCACCTACGTGCTCGGGACCGCCACGACCTACGCCGGCGCCGGGGCGTTGGCGGGGGCCACCGGCGAACAGCTGCAGGCCTACTTCGAGAACGCCTGGGGCATCGGACTCTTGAGCCTTTTGTTCGTGCTCATGGCGCTGTCGTTGTTTGATCTCTACACACTGCAGATGCCGGGCTTCATCCAGAACCGGATCGCCGCGCGCGGTGAGGGCGTAAACCGCCGTTCACTGGCCGGCGCCTATGCGCTCGGCCTGTTGTCGGCCCTGGTGGTAGGGGCATGCGTGTCGCCACTGCTGGTGTCGGCGCTCGCCGTGGCGATCTCGAGCCACAGCGCCTGGCTTGGGGCGGCGATCATGTTCAGCATGGCGCTCGGCATGGGCGTGGTGCTGGTGGCCCTGGGGGTCGGCGCAGGCTACCTCCTGCCCAAGGCCGGTCCGTGGATGAACACCGTGAAATACGCCTTCGGCGTGCTGCTCCTCGGGGTCGCCATCTATCTGCTCGGGCTCTTGCCGGCGGTGCCCGTGCTGCTGTTGTGGGGCGCGCTGCTGATCATAGTCGGCGTCTATATGGGTGGTAGCCGGCTCGAATCGGGGGCCACGGGGTTTCAGCGGCTGCGCACGGGGCTTGGGGTGGTGCTGCTCGTCTGGGGGGTCCTGGCGCTCGTCGGGGGCCTGCAGGGCAACCGCGACCCCCTGCACCCATTGACCTTCCGCAGTGCCGGCGTGACCCGCGCCGGGGGCCATGCCCTGAAATTCCGCAAAGTCACGTCGCTCGCGGCGCTCGATCAGGACCTGGCGCGCGCGGCGAGCTTAAACGAGCCGGCGCTCGTGGATTTTTCCGCGAGCTGGTGCGTGGATTGCACGCGTCTGCGGCGCGAGACCTTCCCCGATCCGCGCGTCCAGAGCGCGTTGCGCGGCTTTATGCTGATCGAGGCGGATGTCACCGCCAACACGCCGGCCACGCGCGCCATGAAACGCCGCTTCGGGGTCCTCGGGCCGCCGGCGATCCTGTTTTTCTCGGCGCAGGGACGACCTCTGCGCCAAAAAGACTTTTACGGCTACAAGGGTCCGAAGGCGCTGGCGCGCCTCGCGCATGAGGTGAAATCGATATGAAGGGACGCAGTCACGCGGTGTGGGCCGTGGTAGTCATCGGGGCCCTGGCGGCCGGTTTTGCGCTCGGGCGCTACACCGGGCCTCGGGCCCACGCGCGCCGCCGGCACGACGCGCGCGTGCACTTCACCTTGCCCAATCTCGCCGGCAAGCCGCGGTCCCTCGACCACTGGCCGGCCAAGGTCTATCTGGTCAATTTCTGGGCCCCCTGGTGCCCGCCATGCCGCGCCGAGATCCCGCTCCTCATCAAGACCGCCAAGGCCGACAAGGCCCGCGGGCTCCAGGTGGTCGGTATCGCCCTGGATCGCAAGACCAAGGTGGCGCGCTTTGCCCACGCCCACCACATCCCCTATCCGGTGCTACTCGGCGGGGAGCGCGGCCTGGAGATGCTGGCGCGCTTCGGGGACGTGCAGGGCGCCATCCCGTTTAGCCTGTTTGTCACGCCCCACGGGCGCATCTTGACCGGTCAGCTCGGGGCGTTTACCCGGGGCACCTTGAAGGCGGCCGTTGCCACCGCGTTCAAGAGACGGTGATTTGCCGGGAATTGCGGCGAAAAGCGGGTAACTGGACAAAAACAGCGGATACAGGCACAATGCGCGCACCGGGGATGTCCCGGCGGGAAACGCATGGCTGATCTGCTCGTACTGAACGGTCCCAACCTCAATCTCCTCGGCACCCGCGAGCCGCGTCACTATGGCACCGACACCTTGGCCGTGATTGAAGGGCGCCTGACGGCGCTGGCTACCGACATCGGACATAGCATCGCATTCTTGCAGAGCAATGCCGAGCACGAACTCATCGCGCGCATCCACGAGGCGGCCACCGACGGCACGCGCGCGATCATCTTCAATCCCGCGGCGTTCACTCATACGAGCGTGGCCTTGCGCGACGCCCTGGGGGCGGTCGCGTTGCCGTTCATCGAGGTCCATCTCTCAAACATTCATGCCCGCGAGCCGTTCCGCCAACGCTCCTACTTTTCGGATATTGCCGCTGGCACGATCAGCGGGCTTGGCGCCTTGGGTTATGAGCTGGCCCTGATGGCTGCCATTTCCTACTTGCAACCTAGGTAAATATCCCGTGGATATCCGCAAAGTCAAAAAACTCATCGAAATGCTCGAGGCCTCGCACTTAGGCGAGATCGAGATCAAGGAAGGGGAGGAGTCGATTCGCATCAGCCGGGGGTCCTCGGCGGCCCCGGCGCCGGTCGCCTCCGCACCGATGGCGGCGGCCCCCGCGCCAATACCGGCGCCGGCGGCAGGCGCCGAATCGGTGGCCGTCAAGGCCATGCCGAGCGGGCATCCGGTATCCTCGCCCATGGTCGGCACTTTTTATCGCGCGCCATCGCCGGACGCCCAGCCGTTCGTGGAGGTCGGCACCACCGTGAACGTCGGGGATCCGCTATGCATCATCGAGGCCATGAAGATGTTGAATGAGATCGAGGCAGACCGCGCCGGGGTCATCAA
Source organism: Pseudomonadota bacterium (assembly GCA_021841585.1). GTDB lineage: Bacteria > Pseudomonadota > Gammaproteobacteria > Acidiferrobacterales > Acidiferrobacteraceae > Acidiferrobacter. The sequence goes on from JAKBUS010000019.1 coordinate 29,451, forward strand.
GGCGGTCCTCAAGGAAAATGGCCAGCCTGTCGAGTACGGCGAAACGCTGTTCGTAATCGAATAACGATCATGATCGACAAGGTGGTGATCGCCAATCGCGGGGAAATCGCCCTGCGCATCCAGAGGGCCTGCCGGACGCTCGGCATCAAGACCGTGGCGCTGCATTCAGAGGCCGACCGCGACGCCAAGTACGTGCGGCTTGCCGATGAGTCGGTGTGCATCGGCCCGGCGGCCGCGGCCAAGAGCTATCTCAACATACCGGCGGTCATAAGCGCCGCCGAGGTCACCGATGCCGTGGCCATCCATCCCGGCTACGGCTTTCTGTCGGAGAATGCCGACTTCGCCGAACGCGTCGAGCAGAGCGGGTTCATTTTCATAGGGCCGCGTCCGGAGACGATACGGCTCATGGGCGACAAGATCTCGGCGATTCGCGCCATGAAGGAGGCCGGGGTGCCATGCGTGCCGGGCTCCGACGGTCCGCTCGACGGCGACGAGGCGCGCACGCTGGCGATGGCACAGTCGATCGGCTATCCGGTCTTGATCAAGGCCACCGGCGGGGGCGGCGGGAAGGGGATGCGCGTGGTGCACTCCGAGGGCGCGCTCTTGAGCTCGCTCGCGTTGACCCGCGCCGAGGCCAAGGCGGCGTTCAACAACGACGTCGTCTACATGGAAAAGTATCTGGAGAAGCCTCGCCACGTCGAGTTCCAGGTGCTGGCCGACGAACATGGGCATGCCGTGCATCTCGGCGAGCGCGATTGCTCCCTGCAGCGCCGCAACCAGAAGGTGATCGAGGAGTGCCCGGCCCCCGGCATCTCCCGCGACGTGCGCGAACGCATCGGCAAGATCTGCGTCGAGGCGTGTCGGCGCATCGGCTATCGGGGCGCCGGCACCTTCGAGTTCCTCTACGAGAACGGCCAGTTTTATTTCATCGAGATGAATACGCGCGTGCAGGTCGAGCACCCGGTCACCGAGCTCGTGACCGGCGTCGACATCGTCCAGCAGCAGATACTGATTGCCTCCGGCGAGCCCCTGCGCTACCGTCAGGAAGACATCGTGATGCGCGGACATGCCATGGAATGCCGCATCAACGCCGAGGATGCGACCACCTTCATGCCATCCCCGGGGCGTATCACTCAATACCATCAACCCGGTGGGCCGGGCATCCGCGTCGATTCGCATGTCTACAATAACTATGTCGTGCCGCCGTTCTACGACTCCATGATCGGCAAGCTTATTGCCTACGGGGACACGCGCGAGACGGCGATGGCGCGGCTGCGGATCGCCTTGAGCGAGATGGTGGTCGATGGCATAAAGACCAACATACCGCTCCATCACCTGCTTTTGAACGATGCGCTGTTCCAGGCCGGTCCGGTCGATATTCACTACCTGGAAGAACGCCTGAGGACGTGAGGGTACGCCCGTGAGCGTGAAGCTTTCGTGCATTGCCCGTGGTCTGCGCGTGGAGGCCCTGGGCCAGATCCTCGATGCCGCCGGCGCCCGCGCGCTGGCCTTCGAGGAGGTCCCGGGGGGGCCGGCCTTTTACGACGAGGGCCTGGCTTGCGAACCGCGCTACTGGCCACACACCCGCATCACGGCCTTCTTCGCGAGCGAGACCCAGGCGCGCTTCGCGCAGGAGATCGTCGCCGGAGACGTCGAGGCGCTCAGCCGGGAGTGGGTGGCAGACGAGGGCTGGGAGGCGCTTACGTCACGCGACTGGCGGGCGTTCTCCATCACCGAGGGGCTGTGGATTTACCCCAACGATGAACAACCCCCGCCCGGAAGGCTCGCCGTGCATCTCGACCCGGGGCTAGCGTTCGGGACCGGCACCCACCCGACGACGCGCTTATGCCTTACATGGATCTACGACACCCTTGAGGGGGAGGCGCCACGCGGCCGCGAGATCCTTGATTTCGGGTGCGGATCGGGGATTTTGGCGATCGCCGCCTTGCTCATGGGGGCGCAGGCGGCACTTTGCGTCGACATCGACCCCCTGGCGCTGACCGCGACCTTGGACAACGCGCGGCGCAACGGCGTGGCCGAGCGGCTGCGCGCCGCCACGGGGCTTGCGCGCGACGACGGCCCCTATGGGCTGGTGGTGGCCAATATCCTGGCGGGCCCCTTGATCGCCCAGGCCCCGGCCCTCATGCGTGCCACCGCCGCCGATGGAAGGCTCGCGCTCTCCGGCATCCTCCCCGATCAGGTCCCGGCGGTGATCCAGGCCTTTCCGGGGTTCACGCTCGCCGCCCACGAGGACGAGGGATGGGTCCTCTTGCACGGCCGGCGCTCATGATCCTCACCCAATGCCCGTCGTGCCGCACCCTTTTCAGGGTCGACAACGAGGCCCTGGCGGCATGCGGCGGTGCGGTGCGGTGCGGGCAATGCGCGGCGGTGTTCCAGGCCGACGTCTATCGCCTGGACGGGGGCGCCATCAACGCAGCCGAGCAATCGCCGGCGCGCCTGTGGCCATTGACGGTCGCGGCCTTGCTGCTGGCCTTGCTGCTGGCCGCGCAAGGCCTATACGCGGCGCGCGCGCCGCTCGCCCGGCTGGCCCTGACAAGACCCATGATCCAGGCGCTGCGCCGGACCATAACCCTACCTTGGGGCCTACCCCACCCGGCGGCACTGGAGCGCTTTCATCTCTTGGCCGCGCGCGTGACGCAGGGGGCGGACGGGGTGCTGCGCATCCGCGCGCAACTCCAGAATGCCGCGACCTTCCGGCAGTCTCTGCCATTTCTGGGGGTGACATTGCGCTCATCGCGTGGCCGCGTCGTCGCGCGCGCGCACTTCCCGGCACGGGTCTTTCTGCGCCGCCCCCGGCCCACGCTCGCGCCCGGCGCGGTGGCCGCGGTGCGCCTTGGCCTGCGCGTCCCGGCGCGCGTGAGGAGCTGGCAACTCGCACTCCTGGCGGCCCCCAAACGATAGGTCTCCCCGCGCGGGCGTTTTGTCGGTATGATGTCCGCCTTCCCGGACACGACACATGCGCATCGGACCCTACACGCTCAAAAACACCTTGTTCGTAGCGCCCATGGCGGGGGTCACGGATCGCCCGTTCCGCATCCTGTGCCGGACACTGGGCGCCGGGATGGCGGTCTCGGAGATGGTCACCTCGCAATCGCTGCTGTATGGTTCCGAAAAGACCCTCCGGCGGGCCAATCACGAGGGCGAACCCGAGCCGAAGTCGATCCAGATCGCCGGGGCCGATCCCACCCTGCTTGCGGACGCTGCGCGCCACAACGTCGACAACGGGGCGCAGATTATCGACATCAACATGGGCTGCCCGGCCAAGAAGGTCTGCAACGTCATGGCCGGCTCGGCTCTGCTGCGCGACCCCGCGCTGGTGGCGCGCCTGCTTAGCGCCGTGGTCTCGGCGGTCGACGTACCGGTCACCTTGAAGATCCGCACCGGATGGGATCGGGACCATCGCAACGGCGTCGAGATCGCGCGCATGGCCGAATCCTGCGGGGTGGCGCTGCTTGCCGTCCACGGGCGCACGCGTTCATGCTTCTTCGAGGGCGAGGCCGAGTATGAGACGATCGCCGCCATCAAGTCTGCGGTACGCATCCCCGTGATCGCCAACGGCGATATCGACGGTCCTGAAAAGGCGCGCGCGGTGCTCGAGGCCACCGGCGCCGATGGCCTGATGATCGGGCGCGCCGCCCAGGGAAGGCCGTGGATCTTCCGCGAGATCGACCACTACCTGAGGACCGGCGAGAAACTGGCGCCGCCGAGCCGCGCCGAGCTGTACACGGTTTTGATGGGCCATCTGGAGACACTCTATGCGTTCTACGGGGAACATACCGGGGTGCGCGTGGCGCGCAAGCATATCGGCTGGTACAGCAAGGGCCTGGTGGGCGGCGCGGGCTTTCGCCACGCCGTGAACCAGGCGGGCTCGATCGAAGACCAAAGACGCCTGCTCGAGGACTTTTTCGGACAGGCACCGACGGGACTCGCGGCATGAGCGAGGACAGACCGGCGAAGGCCGGACAGGGACCGCTCGCCGGATGCGTGCGCTTGGCCGTGGAGCGCTACTTCAAGGACCTGAACGGCCAATGCCCGGGGACGTCCCTGTATGAGACGGTCATAGGCGAGGTCGAGGCCCCGCTCATCGAGACGGTCATGCGCCATGTCGGCCATAACCAGTGTCAGGCGGCCAAGATCCTCGGGATCAACCGCAATACCCTTCGGAAGAAGCTCTTGAGCTACGGGCTCGCCGAACGCCCGGACCCCCTTTCCCCTACACAAGGCAACGAATTGTCATGAAAAGAGCGCTCATCAGCGTGTCGGATAAGACCGGCATCATCGATCTTGCCCGCGCGCTCCATGAGGCGGGCGTGGAGATCCTGTCGACCGGCGGCACGGCGGCACTCCTGAAGCAATCAGGCATCCCGGTCATGGAGGTCGCGTCCTACACCGGCTTTCCGGAGATGCTCGACGGACGCCTGAAGACCCTGCACCCCCGCATCCATGGCGGCCTGCTCGGGCGGCCGGACCGGGCGGACGACCGCGTGGCGATGCGCGACGCCGGGATCGGCGCCATCGACCTCCTGGTGGTCAACCTCTACCCCTTCGAACGCACCAGCCGCGACCCAAGCGCGAACGCGGCGCAGGTCATTGAGCAGATCGACATCGGGGGACCGGCGATGCTGCGCTCGGCGGCCAAGAATCACGAGCATGTGCTACCGGTGGTCGACAGCGCCGACTATGGGGTCGTGGTCGAGGCCCTGAAGAACCCCGCTGCCATCACGCCGGACATGCGCCGGGGCCTGGCGGCCAAGGTGTTCGCGCACACCGCGCGCTACGACGGCCTGATCGCCCGCTATCTGGCCGGGGGGGCGGAGACCGCCGAGTCGCTGCCCGAGGTCTTGAACCTCACCTTCGTGAAGCGCTACGCCATGCGTTACGGGGAGAACCCCCACCAGCGCGCGGCGTTCTACGAGACCCCCGGCGCGAGCCCGGCGTCCATCGCCCAGGCCACCAAGATCCAGGGCAAGGAGATGTCGTTCAACAACGTCGCCGACGCCGATGCCGCGCTGGAATGCGTGCGCGCCTTCGCGGAACCGGCGTGCGTGATCGTAAAGCACGCCAATCCCTGCGGCGCGGCCCTCGGTGAGACCATGGCGGCCGCCTATGACCGCGCCTACGCCACCGACCCGACATCGGCCTTCGGCGGCATCATCGCGGTAAACCGCCCCTTGGATGAAGCGACCGCATCACTGATCGTGGCACGCCAGTTCGTGGAGGTCATCATCGCCCCGGAGGTGAGCGCGCAGGCGGCGCGGGTGCTCGCGGGCAAGCCCGGCATCCGGGTGTTGGTCGTCAACATGAGCGAGCCCATGCATACAGGCCTCGACTACCGGCGCGTGAGCGGCGGCCTGCTGGTCCAGGACCGCGACGTCCCCGAGGCCGAGATCAAGCTCGAGCCCGTCAGCCGCAGACGGCCGACCCCGGCCGAGACGCGTGATCTCGTGTTCGCCTGGCGTATCGCCCAGTTCGTCAAATCCAACGCCATCGTGTTTGCGCGCGACGGGCGCACGATCGGCATAGGCGCGGGCCAGATGAGCCGCGTCGACAGCGCGCGCGTGGCGGTGTGGAAGGCCGAGGAGGCCGGGCTCGACGTCAAGGGCTCGGTGCTCGCCTCGGACGCGTTCTTCCCGTTCCGCGACGGCCTAGACAGCGCCGCGGCCGCCGGCGTGACCGCCGTCATCCAGCCGGGGGGCTCGGTGCGCGACGCCGAGGTCATTGCCTCGGCCTGCGAACACGACATCGCCATGGTCTTCACCGGCCGGCGCCACTTCCGGCACGCCTGATGAAGATCCTGATCGTCGGATCCGGCGGGCGCGAACATGCCCTGGCGTGGAAGGCCGCGCAATCAGCGCTGGCCTCCGAGGTGCTGGTGGCACCCGGTAACGCCGGCACGGCGCGCGAGACGAAGGTCCGTAACTGCCCCGTGGAGGCCACCGACATAACGGCGCTGATCGGGCTCGCGCGCCGGGAACGGGTGGATCTCACCATCGTGGGCCCGGAGGCCCCGCTGGTCGCCGGGATCGTCGACCGCTTCACCGAGGAGGGCCTTGCCTGCCTCGGGCCGACAGCGGCCGCCGCGCGTCTCGAGGGCTCGAAAAGCTTTGCCAAGGCCTTTCTTTCGCGCCACGGCATACCGACCGCGCGCCACGAGACCTTCACCGATGTGGCCGCCGTCACTCGCTACCTGAAGGACCATCCCGGCGCACACGTCGTGAAGGCCGATGGCCTGGCATCGGGCAAGGGCGTGGTGGTGGCGGAGGACGCGGCGGCCGCGCTCGCGGCGGCGACATCCATGCTCAATGGCGAATTCGGGGAGGCCGGCCGGCGCATCGTCATCGAGGAGCGCCTAATGGGCGTGGAGGCGAGCTTCATCGTGCTCGCCGATGGCCAAGACTATGTGGCATTCCCGACCTCCGAGGACCACAAGCGGCGCGACGACGGGGACCTGGGGCCCAACACCGGCGGCATGGGCGCATTTTCCCCGGCCTCGGCGGTGGATGCCGCACTCGAGGGGCAGATCCGCCGCGAGATCATAGAGCCGACCCTGCGCGGGCTGCGCGCCGACGGCCACCACTACCGCGGGTTCCTATATGCCGGTCTCATGCTGACCGCGGACGGCCCTAAGGTACTTGAATACAATTGCCGCTTCGGCGATCCCGAGACCCAGCCCATCATGATGCGCCTGCGCTCCGACCTCGTGGCCCTGGCGCACGCCGCCGTGCGCGGCGAACTGGCGGGCGCAACCCTCGAGATCGACCCGCAACCGGCGCTGTGCGTGGTGCTGGCCGCACGCGGCTATCCCGCGGCCCCGCGCAGCGGTGACGCGATCATCGGTCTCGACGCCGCCGACCCCAAAACCAAGGTGTTCCATGCGGGGACCTGCGAGACCGGCGGACAGGTGCGCTCTTGCGGCGGGCGCGTGCTCGGCGTCACGGGCCTTGGCACGACTTTGGAGGAGGCGCGCGCGCACGTCTATCGCCGCCTCGGGACCATCGCGCTTGAGGGCGGGATCTACCGAAACGACATCGGCCGCAGGCCCTACGGGGCCCGTTCGTGAGCGCGCCGCTTAGGGAGGTCGAGGACTACCTCAAGGGCCTGCAGGATCGCATCTGTCAGGCCCTGGCGGCGCTCGATGGGACCCCTGGCGGCTTTCGCGAGGACCTATGGCAGCGCCCTCAAGGGGGCGGCGGGCGCACGCGCGTCTTGAGCGGCGGCCCGGTGTTCGAGCAGGCCGGCGTGAATTTCTCGCACGTCTTCGGTGAGGGCCTGCCGCCGTCAGCGACCAAGGGACGGCCCGGGCTCGCGGGATCGGCCTTCGAGGCCGTGGGGCTGTCGCTCGTCATTCACCCGCGCAATCCGTATGCGCCCACCACGCACTGCAACCTGCGCTATTTCGAGGCGCGCACCGAGCCCGTGACATGGTGGTTTGGCGGGGGCTTCGATCTCACGCCCTATTACGGCTTTACGGAGGATGCGCGCCATTGGCATGCGACGGCGCGCGCGGCCTGCGCGGGCTATGATGCCGATGCCTATGCGCGCTTCAAGGCGTGGTGCGATGAATACTTCTTTCTCAAGCATCGCCGCGAACCCCGCGGTATCGGCGGGCTGTTCTTCGACGATGTCCAGAGCGGCGACTTTGCGCGGGACTTTAGGTTCGTGAAGGATGTCGGTGATCATTTCCTGCCGGCCTACAGGCCCATCGTCGAGCGGCGCAAGGACCGGCCTTACGGTGAGCGCGAGCGGGATTTTCAGCTCTACCGGCGCGGGCGCTATGTGGAGTTCAATCTGGTCTATGATCGCGGCACGCTGTTCGGGCTGCAGTCCGGGGGGCGCACGGAGTCGATCCTGATGTCGCTGCCGCCCGAGGTGCGCTTTCGCTATGACTGGCACCCGTCACCGGGTAGCCCCGAGGCGGAGCTCTACGAGGTCTATCTGAAACCCCGAGACTGGCTGGCCGGGGCGGACTAGGAGGACGGCACGATCCAGGAGGGCGCGTGCGCGGCACGATGAGGGTCACGGCGGCGATTTTCGCGCTCTTGATGGCGGCAGGGACCGCGCAGGCGCGATCCGCCGACCATAATCGCCTGTGGGCCTTCGTGCGCCACACCACCGCGATCCGCGAGGGCCGGGGTCCGGTGCGGCTCTACGTGTTCTTCGACCCCAATTGCCCGTATTGTCACGCGCTCTACGAGACCCTGCAGCCGATCATCCGCTCCCAAGGGCTCGGGGTACGCTTTGTGCCAGTCGGGATACTCGCGCTCTCGAGTTATGGCAAGGCCGCGGCGCTGCTCGAGGCCACCCACCCGGCCATGGCCATGGCGCGCATGGAGGCGGGCTTTCACGGGGGCCGCGGGGCCATACGTCCGCGGCGGGCCACGGCGCCCGTGGCGCGCGCGCTGCTCTACAATATCCACCTCTTCGAGGCCGCCGGCGCCCAAGGCGTGCCCTTCCTCGTCTACAAGACGCGCGCCGATCACGTCCATACCGTCACCGGCGAGCCGCCGGCCACGGTGCTCGCCGGTATCGTGTCACGCATCGCCCCGGCCCCTCCTAGATCGACACCACGAACGGCAACACCGTGAAGCCCAGGCCGCCGATTATGAGCCATACTTCCTGGGAGACGAGCATGGGGAAGATCATGAGCGCGATGCCCGCGAACAATGCGCTCGCGTGCTGCTGCTTGCGCCCATACACGAAATAGGCGGAACCGATGATGCCAAAGATCAGACCGAGGATTAGATCCATAATGCGCCTCCTCCTTCGCGAGGCCCGCTCCTGGCGCGGGGCCGTGGGGCTACTGGGCTTCCTGCCGAACTTGTGGTCGTCCACGCCGACGCTGCTCGTGCTCCACCATGTCCACGAGGGACAAAACCTGAACTGGACGGTGCCCGCCCAGTCAGGCACCTACCAGGCACCGGTAACGGGTCTCACGGTCTCGGGCTGGACGGTGACCCCCGGGGGCTCAGTGAGCGGAGCCCAGCCACCCGATCGCATCGTGCGATTCTACGTGGCCGGGCGCGTGAAGCCCAAGCTCCTGTGTCTCGTGGACGTACGCTACTTCCCGCAAGGCAATGCCTGGGTGCCCTACTACCGCATGGACGAGCATATGTACTTCACGCGCCGCGGGCACCGCTGGGTGCCACTTACGCTCATGAACGGGGTGCCGACACTGGTCACCGCAACCCCCCTGGGCTTCGCCAATGCCGCAGGCTACTACCACGGCTTTCGTTTCGCGCAGACCACCGGCCCCATCACGCTCACCGGCTGGACCGTGGCGCGCGAGAACGCCGGGACCTTGCCGGCGCCCTAGGATTCGGGGCGCGGTCGGTACCGGACGCCATCGTACGTCCATGGCGGTTCGCGGACCGCCCGTCCGTCGGCGATTTTCAGCACCTCGGCCAATGTGGCGGCCAGCGCGTCTCGCTTGCTCTTCTCCATCCGCGCCAGGTTCTCCAGCCGCCATTTGACCGCCGGTAACGATTGGACGCCCGGTACACCAAGCAGTGGCCACTCGGGCCTCCCGCGCTGCACTGTCAAAAGAAACTGGCGATGGTTCTCAGGCATGCAGCCCACGATATCACCGATCAGGTCCTCGCGGGCCTGCATGAGCTCTTCGGCGGTTACCGGCTCATCGGTCATCCCGCGAAATCCCCGCTCGAACTCCTGGGCAATATCCAGACGCGTCGGATGCAGTACCTCCGCGAACGGACGATTGTGACTTAGCAGGTACACGATGAAGGCCTTGCGCAGATGATCATCGATACCCTCGCTTGCGAGCAGGCCGCGCACATCGAACAGATCGCGCGGGTGTTGGCGGTCAAGGGCAGCAACGAGCTTTCCGGCAAAGAGGTCGGGTAGCGACACCACTTGGATTTCGGCAAAGCCGAATTCCTCCTCGACGCGGGCCGTAACGGTGCGATTTTGGGGCCGGTATACGCAACCCCGCAGGACGGGCGTAACTTCGATCTTTATCTGAACGCCGCCAAGCCGTATGGCGAGCTTGGTGATGCCCGCTTCGTTCCGGGGGCTGGCCGCATTGACGTGGGCCTGCGGAAACGCGGCCTCAATGCGCCGCGCGATAGCCTTGAGTACCGCGTCAATGGTGGCCAACGAGGAGCCGCGATCGGCTACGGGCAGATAGGTCAGGTCGATATCCACGGAGAGGCGTGGCATATCCCTGACGAACAGATTGAGCGCCGTTCCCCCCTTGAGCGCGAGACATTCTTCCGAGGCCACGAAGGGAATGGTTCGGATCAGGAGCGCCGCTTGCTGGCGGTAGATATTATCCAGCGGCATCGAGGTTTTCGGGAACAGTGATGTGAAACTTGGCATCGAGCCTGCCACCCCGCACCAGCATGCGCTTGCCGCGGCCGAGATCGACGCCCCTGCGGTCAAGTCGTTTCAGCCAGGCATGCTCATGCCTCTCGGCGAACCATAAGAACAGACGCTTGACCTTCACGCTATGACAGGCGACGAGCAGCTCATGGAGTCGCCGCGGGCTCAGGTTGTGCAACCCTTCCATAAGCACGTCCGCCTGATGAAAAGTTTCGCGCTGGGGAACGCCGTCGAGCAACTCAAGAATGGCCCGCTCCGGGGTCGATAGCACGAGCGGCCAGTCCCAATGGCCCCACGTCTCGCAGATGAGCCCGCTTTGGCGCAAATCCGCGTCATGCTTCCAATCACACAGGCGAGCGCCAATCGCGGCCTCGGCGGGCGTGATCAGTTTGTTTCCAAAAAGCCTTCCGGCGTTATGAAAAACAAAGCTGGCCGCCAGCCCAAGCTTGCCGACCCACGCGGGTGGGGGCGCATCACCGTAGAGATGGATCTCGCGCGGGCCGGAAGCACCAAGATAATGAGCGAGGCCCTGCAACTCGAGCGCCGTGCGGCCACCCACGACCAAAGGTCGCTCCAGCAGCGTCTGGAGCGAGATGACGACGTTCTGCCAATGAAGGGCCGGTCCCTCTCCGGAAGCCATGAGGCGTGCCGATGGACGAAGATACGCCCCACGCGCCACGGAATCGAGCCAACCGCGCGCAACGTATTTGCTGCGCAACGCCCTCGAGTACCCGCGGGCCTCCAGCCAGCCCGCATCGACCACCAACCCTTCGGGGAGGTTTCGCTGAAGCCAGTTTAGCTTTGTCTCGTTTTGTCGACTCATGGTATGCGTAATATCACATACACAAACTACAGGCAAATACCCTTCTGGGTCGTGCTCATACCGGACGACCTCGGTTCGGGCCCCCTGTTGAGCGGCGCGATCATCGACCACGAGCGCACCTTTGCCGGACCCGCTGGTCGCCCCCATCCCGCGCGCCCTGCGGGGGGATTACGAAGAGGTCTGTCCGGCCCCCCAGCAGCGCCGGTAACGGGTCTCACGGTCTCGGGCTGGACGGTGACCCCCGGGGGCTCAGTGAGCGGAGCCCAGCCACCCGATCGCATCGTGCGATTCTACGTGGCCGGGCGCGTGAAGCCCAAGCTCCTGTGTC
>JAKBUS010000020.1 GCA_021841585.1 Pseudomonadota bacterium
AGGAAGCGTGGGGCAAGGATGCCCATGGGGCGCAGGGATGTCCTCGGTAGGGATGCCGAGCGAGAGGCTTTCTGTATCGGGGGGAGTGGCAAGGAAGCCACCCTCCTTTTTTTTCGTCCGTGTACTGTATATATTAACAGTATGTCGATTCTTACAGGGCGCCAACAGCAGATTCTGGATTGGATCCGGGGGCAGATCGAGGCCACCGGCCGGCCGCCCACGCGCGCCGAGATCGCTGCCGCCCTGGGCTTTCGGTCCGTCAACGCCGCCGAGGAACATGTGCGCGCATTGGCGCGCAAGGGCGTGATCGTCCTGGCCCCCGGGAGTGCGCGCGGTATCCGTCTGCCGGATCGGCGCGAGGAGGGCATCCCCGTGATCGGGCGGGTGGCGGCCGGCCAGCCCCTGCTCGCGCACGCCCACGTCACCGCCCACCATCAGGTCGACCCGGCCCTGTTCCGGCCGCGCGCGGATTATTTCCTGACGGTGGTAGGCGAGAGCATGCGCGATGCCGGGATTCGGGACGGGGATCTCCTGGCGGTCCACAAGACCCCGGTCGCCCGCGACGGGCAGATCGTCGTGGCGCGATTGGATGATGAGGTGACGGTCAAGCGCTTGCGGCGTCGCGCGGGACAGGTCGTGTTGCTGCCGGAGAACCCGGCCTTTCAGCCGATCGTGCTACGGGATCGCGAGGATTGGGTCATAGAGGGGATCGGGGTGGGGGTGTTGCGCCAGGGCCTGGAGGGCACGCCATGATGACCGGGGCGCGGGCCTGGGAGCGGGTCGGGGTGTACCGGGGGGCGCTCCCAGGCCCGGCCGTCGTCATGTCCACGGGTTTCCCGGCGCTCGACCAGTGCCTGGGGGGAGGTTGGCCGGTCGGCGTGCTGACGGAGTTGCGTGCCGGCCGGATGGGTATCGGTGAGATGCGTCTGCTGCTGCCGGCGCTGGCGGCCTTGAGTCGCGAAGGCCGACTGATCTGGGTGGCGCCCCCCTACGGACCCTATGCCCCGGCGCTCGTCGCCCACGATATCGTGCTGGATCATGTGATCGTCGTGCGCCCGAAGACTCACAAGGAGGCCTTGTGGGCGGTCAGTCAGGGGCTTTTGAGTCCCGCCGTCGGGGCGGTGGTGAGTTGGTTTGGCGATATCCATGAGCGGGAGTTCCGCGCCCTGCAGCGACACGCCGCCCAAGGGGGGCATTGGGGCTTTTGTTTCCTGCCCCGGGACCTCGCGCCCAAGCCGTCGCGCCTGCGTCTTGTCTTGGAGTCCGCGCCAGAAGGCGTGCGCATCACGCTTGCCCGCAAGGCCGGGCGCCCGGTGGCGCCGCTTGTCGTTGCGCTCTAGTCCGGGACCTTTCCATGCTGTGGCTGGCTGTGGTCTTGACGGCGTTACCCTTGGAGGTGTTCGCGGCGCGTCCGGCGCCGTTCGCGGTGGCCGAGGACAAGGTCTTAGTCGATTGCGATGCGCAGGCCCGGGCCCAGGGCCTCGCGCCCGGCCTGTCCGTGGCGCAGGCCTGCGCCTTGTGCCCGTCGCTATCGCTCGGGGCCCGTGACCGGGCCGCCGAGAGCGGCCTTCTGGAGGGGCTCGCGGCCTTTGCCTATGGCTTTAGTCCCTGCGTGGTCCTGCGCGCCGATGGGGTGTTGATGCGGTTTACCGATCAGGCGAGCCCGGTGGGTGATCCGCACCGGATCGTGGCGCAGGTGACGCGCGGCCTGGAGGATGCGGGATACGCGTTCGAGATCGCCATGGCACCGACCGCCGCCCTGGCGTGGCTATGCGCGCGCTCGGCGATGCGTTGCGTATGGACGGTGAAGGACCCGTGGCGCCTTGCGATACGTGCCTTGCCCCTGGCGGGGCTTTCCCTGGTGGGCGAGGCGCGTGCCGCCTGCCAGGCCCTCGGGCTTGCGCGGGTGGGCGATCTCCTCGATCTGCCGCGCCCAGGTCTTGCCCGCCGCTTCGGCCGGGAGACCGTCTGGCTCCTCGAGGGGCTCATGGGGGAGCGTCCGGAGATCGAGGATTTCTGGGTGCCGGCGCCGTGGTTCAGGCGCAGGCTTTCCTTTCCCTACCCGGTGGAGACGGACGAGGCCCTGGCGTTCGCGTTGGCGCGGATCGTGCGTGAATGGGTCCTGGTACTGCGCGCCCGGGAGGCGCGCGTGGCGGGATTTACCGTCGAGATGAGTGGCGAGGACGGGAGCCTGCGCGCGGAGGCGTTTACATTGACGCGCCCGGAGCGGGATGGACAGGCGCTGATGCGTCTCATGCGGGAACGGCTGCGGGGTTTCCGGCCGGGGTCGGCGATAACCGCGGTGACGGTATCGGCCCCCCTGATAGCCTCGACCGAAGGCAGCCTGCCCTTGTGGCGCGACCGGCAATGGTGCGAGCAGGACTTCCGGGGGCTCGTGGACAGGCTGCAGGCGCGGCTAGGCCACGAATCGGTGCGCGTGTTGTCTCTCCATCCGGATCACCGCCCGGAGCGCGCGACCCGGGAGGGCCCCTGGCCGCCACGCGCCCCGGGAGGACGGCTTCATGCCCTGGCCGGCCGCCCGATATGGCTCATGGATCCCCCTGAGCGGCTGGACGTTGCGCGCGGGGCGCCGATGTTTCATGGCCCCTTGCGTCTCACGCAAGGACCCGAGCGGGTGGAGACGGGGTGGTGGGACGGGCCCGTGGTGCGCGATTACTTCGTGGCGGTCAATCCCGGCCACGAGTCCCTCTGGGTATTCCGCAGCGCGCGCGGCGAGTGGTTCCTGCACGGCTACTTCGCATGACCGCCTACAGCGAGCTGCATTGCCTGAGCCATTTCAGTTTCCTGCGCGGTGCCTCCGCCCCGGAGGAACTCGTGGAGCGTGCTTGTGCCTTGTCTTATCGCGGGCTTGCCATAACGGATGAATGCTCCCTGTCCGGCGTCGTGCATGCCCATAGGGCCGCGAAGGACCGGGGGCTGCATCTGATCGTGGGCTCGGAGATTACGGTTCGGGAGCGGTTGAAGTGTGTGGTACTGGTGGGCTGCGCGCGTGGATACGCGGAGCTTTCCGAGCTCATTACGCGTGGCCGGCGGGTGGACAAGGGGGACTACGATCTTGGCATCGCCGATATCGGCGCGCTCGCGGATTGTCTCGTGCTCTGGTGCCCGGATGCCGGCGAGGACCGCGATCCGCTTGCGGGCGCGCTCGCGCAGGCCTTGGGTACGCGGTTCTGGATCGCCGGGGAATTGCATAAGACCGGGATCGACGACCGCCACAAGGGGCGGCTGCAGGCCCTGTCGGCGCGCCTGGGGAGACCGGTCGTGGCCTGTGGCGACGCGCATATGCATAAGCGCGCTCGCCGCGCCCTGCAAGACACCATGACCGCCATTCGCTTGAAGACGACCGTGGCGGAGGCCGGGTGGGCCCTGTTTTCGAACGGCGAGCGGCATCTGCGGGATATCCCGACATTGCGCGCCCTCTATCCTGAGGCATGGCTCGAGGAGACGCAGGTTGTGGCCGAGAGCTGTTGTTTTTCCCTGGACGACCTTCGTTATCGCTATCCGCGCCAGGGCCGCAGTCCGCGCCATTCCCTGGGGCAATTGATCCGGTTGACACGCGTGGGCCTTGCGGCGCGCTATCCGCAAGGCGTGCCGGATCCCGTGCGCTCCCTGGCGCGCCACGAACTGTCTCTTATAGGCGAGCTCGCCTATGCGGATTATTTTTTGACCGTCCACGACCTCGTGCGCTTCGCCAAGGATCGCGGCATCCTCTGCCAGGGGCGGGGGTCGGCGGCCAATTCCGTGGTGTGCTATGCCCTGGGCATCACCGCAGTGGATCCCGCGCGCCTTGAGGTCTTGTTCGAGCGGTTCATCTCGCGCGAACGTCACGAGCCCCCGGATATCGACATTGATTTCGAGCACGAGCGGCGCGAGGAGGTCATTCAGTATTTGTATGAGCGTTATGGGCGTGAGCGCGCCGCCATGACGGCAAGCGTCATCACCTATCGAACGCGCAGCGCGTTGCGTGATGTCGCCAAGGCCTTGGGTTGCGAGGCCGCGCTTGTGGATCGCCTGGCGGGATTGCTCGGTTGGTGGGAAGGGGTCGATGTCTTGGAGGAACGCCTGGTCGAGCACGGGTATGACGTGCGCAGGCCACCTTTTCGCCCACTCATCGCCTTGGTGCGGGAATTGGCCGGCCGCCCCCGCCACCTCTCGCAGCATACCGGGGGCATGGTGCTGTCGGAGGAGCTCCTGACGCGGCTCATTCCGATAGAGCGGGCGGCGATGCCCGGTCGGACGGTGCTGCAGTGGGATAAGGACGATCTGGAGGCGCTACGCGTCATGAAGGTCGATTGCCTGGGGCTTGGCATGTTGACGGCACTACAAAAGGCCTTTGCGCTCATGCGCGAGCACAAGCTTGGCCCCGGCGCGTTAGGCGAGATACCGGCCGAGGACCCCGCCGTCTACGAGATGGTGTCGGCCGCCGACACGGTGGGCGTCTTTCAGATCGAATCGCGCGCCCAGATGGCGCTTTTGCCGCGTCTTAGGCCGCGCACCTTCTATGATCTCGTCGTTCAGATCGCGATCGTGCGCCCCGGGCCGATCCAGGGGAATATGGTCCATCCTTATCTGCGCCGGCGACAGGGGCGCGAGGCGGTATCCTATCCGAGCCGCGAGATCGAGGCGGTCCTTGGCCGGACGCTCGGGATACCGCTCTTTCAGGAGCAGGTGATCAAGCTCGCGGTCGTCGCCGCGGGTTTCTCGCCGGGCGAGGCCGATGAGTTGAGGCGCGCCATGGGGGCTTGGAAGCGGGACGGGGACCTGCAGGCCTTCAAGGGGCGCTTCCTGAGCGGGATGGCCGCGCGCGGCTATGGCGAGGACTACGCCCATGATATCTATCGCCAGATCCACGGCTTCGGGGCCTATGGTTTTCCGGAGTCCCATGCGGCGAGCTTCGCGCTTTTGGCCTATGCCAGCGCCTGGCTCAAATGCCATGTCCCCGATGTCTATTTGTGCGCCTTGTTGAACAGCCAGCCGCTCGGTTTCTATGGACCCTCGCAACTCATAGCCGATGCGCGGCGTCACGGCGTGCGGGTATTGGCGCCGGATGTCCGCGTAAGTCAGGTCGCCACGGTCCTGGAGATGCGCGCCACCGGGCGGGCCGTGCGTCTCGGCCTCGGTCTCATGGGGGGGCTTACGCGCAAGGGCGCCGAGCGGCTTGCGCAACGGCCCATGCCGGCGCGCCCCTCGTGGCCGGCCTTGGTGCGCGCCGCGTCTTTGTCGCGGACCGATGGCTTGCGTCTGGCGCAAGGCGGGGCCCTGGATGGCATCTGCGGGTCGCGGCCGCAGGCCCTGTGGGAGAGCCTTGCCACCCAGGCCCCCTTGCCGCTGTTCGCAGACCCCGAGGAGGCGCAGCGCTGGCGGCGCCCGGGTTCCCATGCTGGCGATGTGACCGCCGATTATCAGGCGATGGGCCTCTCCCTGCGCGGCCATCCGGTGGGGCTTGCGCGCGGGCGCCTCGCGTCTTGCGCCCTATCGATCGCGGCCCTCGGGGGTGTGAGGCCCGGTACGACCGTGACTATTGCCGGGCTTGTGGTGAGCCGCCAAAGACCAGGGTCCGCCAAGGGCCTGATGTTCCTGTTGTTGGAAGACGAGACCGGCACCGCCAGCGTCATTGTGTCCCCGGAGACGGCGCAGCGGTTTCGTGTGCTGGTGCTGCGGTCCGCCCTGGTGCTCGTCAAGGGCGTGCTGGAACGTACGCCCGAAAAGGTCCAGCATATCCGTGCACGAGAATTTGCGCGGATGCCGGTCTGATCCCGTCCGGCATCCGCGCCACACCCGATCCCGCCCCTACAGGATTCCGAGCTCGATCGCCTTCTTGATACAGGCGCGCCGATTCTTCAAGCCCATCTTGATGCGTACCGCATCGAGATGTTCCTCCACGGTCTTGGTCGATATGCCAAGCACGCCGCCGATCCCTTTATAACTCATCCCATGGGCAAACAGCGCAAGCACCTCGCGTTGGCGGATCGTAATCCCGCCAAACGATATCCTGTTACCCACGAGGCGCCCGATCTCCCGCGCAATCGACCGCGCCAAGGCCAGCTTTTCATAGACCGGGCCTTCGGGCGCCGAGATGTCGAGGCATCCAATGAGTGTCCCGTCGGTGCTTATGACCGGGGCCGCCACGCACGTCCAGTCATGGAACATGCGACAGAGATGCTCCTCGCCCTTCAAGATGACCGGGCCCTGCGCCGTTAACGCGAGCGCCACGGCATTGGTCCCGGCGCTATCCTCGGCCAGTGATGCCCCCGCCCTAAGACCCATGATAGCGCTGGCGGCGACGATCTCCGGGCGTGACCACAATCCCAATATGCGGCCTAGATTGTTGGTGAAAATAAAAAGATCCCGGGCCTCCTTTGTGTCACCCATGTACTCCTTGATGACGAGCTGCCCATAGGTGACCAGTTTGCCGTTCTGCTGGAGGAAATTCCGGGTTTCTCCCTCCCCCAGGACATCATCTATGTGTCGTTTGTTTTCGCGCACTTCGAACGTGCGGCAGCGTTCATAGGAGGCGGCGAGCACGCTTTGCGGGACGATATCCGGGGCGTCCGCGGCCTGCAGGTATTGAATGGTATTCCACATATTCTCCCCCGATTGCGCGTATGTGACGATATCCGGGCATGGGAGGAGTCGCGCCATCATGGCGTCGGTACCGCATGTCTTCCTATGCCCCTTCATGGGACAGGCCCTAGGGCCGCGCGCTTACTATCGTGGGCGAAAAATAGGGAGTCAACCTGCAATAACAGTCAGGCAGGACAATGAGACTATCCGAAATACCGGTGCATAGGCGTTACCTATCATGCCGGTCTCCCCGGATTTTACGCGTGTTTCCACCTTACGGAGTGTGCGAGTTTTCTGCAAAAACCCAAAGGCGGCAGAGGCGTCTTTTATCCGCGGCCGGCAGCCGCTTTATGCGCGCCTCGAGGCGGCTTGCCTGCGAGCGGTCAGGGCAGCTCGTGAAGGCCAACATGCGTTGCGGCTTATTCATGCGCGTAAAGGCCGCGCCGCGGCCTGTGACATGTTCACGGAATCGACGGGCGACATCCGTGGTGATCCCGGTGTAGAGGCGGTCATTGGCGCATTCCAAAATGTAGACAAACCAGGGTGATGACATGCGAGGGTCTCAATTAAGTCGTGCGCCCGAGGCACTGGCGGGCACTTGCGAATCTTGCGCCAGAAGCGGGAGGGCGGCAAGGCCGCGGGCCTCTTGACCTGCATCAAGGCATCCCGGCGGCCCGATCTGAAAAAGTGCCGCGTAAACGAGGCCCTGGGACGCGCCCATGCGGGCATCGCGAATCCCAGAGGATCGTGAGGCGCAATGACAACCGATACCGGGGGTACATATGGAGCTCATGGTGGGAGATGCACGCGTCGTGACCGACGACGAAGGTTATCTGATCGACCCTGGGGACTGGAGCGAGTCCGTGGCCGAGGCCCTGGCGCGCTCCGAGGGCCTGGCCCTGGCCGGTGACCATTGGGATGTAATCCGCTTCGTGCGCGCGTTCTTCGACGAGCATCAGGTGATCCCGGATGCCCGTTTCGCCATCCGTCACCTAGCCGACCGCGGCGTGGGCGCCAAGGCCCGCGCGCGGCTCTTCGAGCTATTCCCCTACGGCTACGTAAAGCAGGCCTGCAAGATCGCCGGCATGCGTAGGCCGCGCGGCTGGAGCACAGGCTAGGGTGATCCGGTCTCCACGAGGGCTTCGGCCAGTCGCCGCACGCAAGCCGCAGGGCCTATGGCCCCGCCCGTCTCCGGGGATCCATGACTTTTTGTCGTGACCGCCTGGAACCCGTCGCGGCCGTGGCCCGCCATGGCGATGGCCAGGCGGGCCGTGACCGGCCACCCGAGGCCGAGCCCTTCACGCACCCGCATCACCATCCTGGTGACGCCCTCTCCCAAGATGGTGACATTGCCATCCGACATTCCCCGGAATACCAAGAAAATCCCTAAGAAATCGCCAATTTTCCCGCTGGCGCGGGTTTTGCTGATGGTAATGATCAGAGGGGGGCGGCGACCGAATCATTTGGGTCGCCAGCACCCCGATGGATGGCCGTCGGAAGGGGTCGTGGCATGCCATGGTACCCGACCGTCACGCGGCCGGGGGCGCCATCGCAGGGCCGCACGCATAAACGGGGGTGATGCCGTGGAGTTTTTCAAGAAATCTCTGGATCCCATAGTCGCTCTGGCGATCATTGCGGTATTCGACATTTTTCTGTTTCAGATCGTCGGCGCGTGGACCGTGGGCGGCGGTGAGACGATGATCGCGGGCCTGTTCGTGAAGGCCTTGGTCGGTGCCAAGGAGATGAACCGCATCCCATTCTGGCGCATGGTATTCAAGCCGACGTGGGCCTATTGGAAGATCTACATCAGTCTCGGCATGGGATTCGGCGCGCTCGTGAGCGCGATCTTGAGCAAGGAGTTCTATTGGCGGGTCCCGAAGCACCTGTCGGAGTGGGTGATGATCACCATCGGCGGTCTGCTCATGGGTGTCGGTATTCGCCTGTCCTTTGTCTGTAACGTCAGCACCTTTCTCGGTCTCACGCCGGAGATGAATCTCGGCGGTTACTTGGCGGTGAGCGGCCTTGTGATCGGCGCGTGGGTCGGGACCTGGGTGTACAAGAAGATCCTGGAGGCCTGACTGATGATTACCGTAGACGGTCAATGCCTGGCGGCTTTCGTTTTTGGGACCACTGTCGGGGTCCTCGTGCAAAGGTCGCGCTGGTGCAATACCGCGGCCTTGCGCGACGCCATGCTCTTCAAGAGCTACAGAAACACCAAGGCCTTGCTGGTGGCGATGATGATCCTGACCGTGGGCTTTACGGCCATGATCAGTTTCGGTAACGGCAATCCCATGCGCTTCGATGTCGGCATCAACCAGTTCATCGGACTGTTTCTGTTTGGCATCGGCATGGTGTTCGCAGGCGCCTGCACGGTGTCATCGTGGGTCAAGACCGGTGAGGGCAATATCGGCGCCTTGTGGGCCCTGCTGTTTCTCATTGTCGGCCTGTTCCTTTCCTCGCTCATGTGGTCGTTTTCCTACTGGCCACTCGCCGGACAGACGATGACCGGGCATGCGAATGCCGCGGGCCTGCAGTTCGGCTGGGCGGACGCCCTGACCTTGCAGCGCGATACCGGGATTCCGGCAATCTTTTTCGGCCTCATCCAGACCGCCGCACTCTATGCCCTGTATCGACGCATCCTGAAGCGCGAGCGCGCGACCCTCGCGGTGGAGGGCGAGGCTAAGCCCGCGGTGGCCGCGCCCGTGGCGACCGTTTCACCGACGCTTGCCAAGACCACCGACGATGCCGGCCGCGCGTCCGCCGCCTTACCTACCTTAGGAGATTGATGTCATGGGTCTATTCAACCGTAAAGCCGCTCCAACCACGGCCGCCCCGGCGGCACCCGCCGGGCAGGTGACCTTGGAGGACGGGAACAGCTACACGATAAGCCGCGTAGTCGATGTGCTCGGGGATTCATGCCCACGCCCACAGCTCATGACCAAGAAGGCCTTGAACGAGGCCGCGTCGGGGGCGGTGATAGAGGTCAAGGTGGATAATCCGACGTCCATGGAGGCCTTGCCGACGATCATGGCGGCCGTCAACGGCACGCATCTCGGGACCATCAAGGCCGATTTTTACTGGCGCGTCTTCGTGCGCAAGAACTAGGGAGGGCGCGTCATGCTTCCTGTCGGTCAAAAGCAGATGTTGACGTTGGCGTTGCTGGCCGGCGCCATGACCATCGGCACCTTCGTGTACATCTGGGCCATGCCCCCGGCCTATCTGCACCGTACGCGCGATGGCGTCGCGTATTTCACGCCGCCTGTCATCGATCCCGTCAATGGCAAGCCGCTGAACGTGGATCGGCTCGCCCAGTACTATAAGGGCAATGTGGCCGCCGGTGTCTATGCCGTGCAAAAGTCCGCGATCGTAAAGACCGCCGGACATTAGGAGGATTTATGGATCTAAATGTGCCAACGATTGCGCAAATCGTCATGTTCGTCGTCATGATGTATGTGCTCTATGTGGCCCTGACGACCGATGTATTCTAGGCGTAGGGGGGTCTTATGACAGTCAAAGAAATCCTTCATGGGGTGACCCTGCCAGACGCCGGTTGCGCGCCGCCGGTACAGCAGGCACGGGCCGCCGCTACGGGCGGCGGAGACATGACGCCCGGCCAGATCCTGCTCTATTGCGGTTCGTGCATCGCTTTAGTGGTGATTGGCATGTCATTTCTGATGCGCGCGGCCTCGGTGTCTCCGGAGACCATAAAACGTTCGGAGACCCCGCAGACCATGGGCCGGTTCGCCCCCATTCCGATGGGCGGCCTGTATGGCACTGTAACGGTCCGCGAACTCGTGAATTACTACATCCAGAATCCGCCGCCAGCGCGGGGCGGGGCATTCGTGCCGCGCCTGCCGAAGATCGGAGGCTGCTGACGGTGCATGCCGCGCCGCCTCCGGTGCTCGCCGTGGGCCATGGGGCCGCGCCACCGGCGCTCGTGGCGCGTTCGCGCCTGCCGTGGCCCTTGCCGGCGCATAGCGTGGTCGTGGATACGCGTCGCCGTGGCGTGTGCGCGCGCCGCTCGGTGGCGGGTGGCCTGTGCCTGAATCCGCGCATGCTCTTGACTTCGCGCGGCCAGCTGGCGAGTTGGCGCAACGTCCGCTGGCTCCTGGGGGCGCTGAAACTGACTGGCGATGAGACGGCGATCGTGACCGGCGACCGGGCGAGGCGCGAGGATTTCGTGGCCGGCATGCTGTATATCGCCGGCCAAAAACGGGTGGAGGTGGTGACCGATCCGCTGACCGCGTGGCTTGCCCGCCATCCCGGGGCGCTCGGCACCGGGACGACCCGCGGCGTATTCCGCGAGGCCATCTACACGGCCTGGCCGCGCACGCGGCTTGTGGTGTTGCGCCAGGAGCTGGCGGCGCGCCCGCGAGCGGGCGGGGGCGGATACCTGCTGGTCGATGGGCGATCACGCGCGCGCTATCGCAAGCCGGGCCACATTCCTGGGGCCAGATCCGTGCCGATGGTGGATGTAAGACGCGATCGGGCGGCCGTGCAGGGCCTGATCTCGGCCCGCCGTCCGGTGGTCGCGTACGGCGCCGGACCCTATGGATCGATGGCCTATTTTGCGCGGCTCCGGATGCTCGCGGTGCCCGCGCATGTGTTTACTGGCGGCTGGCAAGACTGGACGCGCATGCGCGACCCAGGGGCCGGCCGCGGCCGGACCTCGGGATTGCCGGCCTCGGATAAGGCCTTGGCGGTGGCCTCGACGGGCGCCGCCATCATGGCCCTGGTGTGGCGCATGACGAGGAGGCGTTGATGGATATCCTGTTTCTGGTGTCGCAGATCGAATCGGTACCCTTATTGCGCGGCTTCCTGCGCGCTTGTGAGCGCCGCCAGATCGAGTGCGGTTGTTTCTTCACCGGGCCTGCAGCCCGGCTTGCCGGCGACCCCAAGGTCGTGGCCTTTCTGCAAGCCGGGCCGCGCTCGGCGGTCTGCGAATACTCCTGGGAGCGCTTCGGGCATGGACAATGTCTCATTCCGCTCGGGAGCCAGACCGATAACAGTGCCATGGCCGCCGCCGCGCGGCACATCGTGAGCCTCTAGGCCATGGGTACGACGAAGGCATTGGTGGTGCTTGGCCGCCGCGATCATACGGAGGCGATGCGCGTGGCCGCCGGACTTACGATATTCGGTCATGCCGTGCGTCTGATCCTCATGGGGGGGCCGGTCGCCGATACACCGGAAAACGCCGTACAGGCCGAAAGCCTCGAGCTTGCCGACGTGCAGCCGGAGACCACGGTCCCCGATCAAGGCCTGCCGTATCTCGACACCGCCGCGCTCGCCGCCGCGCTCGCCGCCGCTGAGGCCGTCATTTCGTTGTGAAACATCCAGAGGAGCGTGCCATGCGCATCGTGGTTCTCGAGACGGATCTTTTTCCGGACCAGCACACCATGGACGAGGCCCTGGCGTCTCTGGAGCGCGCGCCGGCCGGGCATCGTCTGTCCCGCCATGACCTGCGCCGGGCCCTCAACGAGGATGAGTGGGACGCCGTGCTCGATGCCGTCCTTGCGGGCGATGTAATCGTGACCGTGTGAAATGCGCAAACGAGCGTCGCCCCGGGGCGTGAGTCCAGGCCATGTACGCCGCCTGCGGATGGTCCTGCTCGCTATTGTGCTCGCGCCGGTCCTGGCGCATGCCGATCGCGCCATGCGCTTCCGGGTGGAGGTAGCGCTGTTGGCGCACGAGACGCACCAGGCGGTCCTAGGGCCGACGTCGACGCGGCTTTTTGCGCGCATCCGCAGTGATCTCGGGGTGCTCGGTTTCGAGGCGCGAAGCTATTGCGCCAGCGCCGGATGCGACATAGGACCGATCAAGGCCCGTATCGGGATTGCCCGCAAGGCCCTGAGGCGCAAGGCGATGGCTACGGTATGGTCGGAGATGCGCGCACTGCGGCGGCGGTTCCCGGTTGACCTGCGTGGCCTCCTGCCGCTGCGTCCTTATGGGCGGCGTTGGCGCGAGGGCCGTTTTCTGTATGCGCACCTGTGCGCCACCTGCCACGCCGCGGCGGGCCCCCAAAGTCCGATCCCCAACCTCTTCGTGCTCGCGCGCCACGAAAGGCCCGCGGACCTAGTCGTGGAAATCCTGGCCGGGGTTCGGGGGACGCGCGCGGTAGGCTATGCCGATCCCTTGAGCGGCCGCCAGGTCGCGGCCCTCGCCGATTATCTGACAGCGCCGGTGAGGCCAGGGGCATCCGGGGGCCCAGGAAGGGCTGCGGCCAGCCGCTGAGGGCGTGCCGGGATAGGCAATCGTCGCGGCCGGCCCCATCGGTAAAATCTCAGCCTATCGGCGCGCCGCCGGTTATACTTCCCGCATGGACAGTCGTAGCGCACGCCCGTGGCTCAAGGCCCTGGGGATCACCATCTGGCAACGCCGGGAGCCGGGCGCGGCCGATCACGCTCCGGAGTCTCGCGCGGACGCGAACGGGTGGGGGCGCCTGAAAGAGGAGGTCCAATCGTGCGTGCGCTGCGGGCTGCATGCCGGGCGCACGCAGACGGTATTCGGGATCGGTCCGCGTAACGCCACATGGTGTTTCGTGGGCGAGGCGCCGGGGGCCGAGGAGGACCGGCGTGGCGAGCCGTTTGTCGGGCGCGCGGGCCAGCTGCTCGATGCTATGTTGCGGGCCCTGGGGCTGGACCGCGGGCAGGTCTTTATCGCCAACGTCTTGAAGTGCCGGCCGCCGGGGAATCGGGACCCGCAGCCGTCCGAAGTGGCGGCGTGCCTGCCTTATCTGCGCACGCAGATCGCCACCGTCCGGCCGCGGGTCGTAGTGGCCTTGGGACGGTTTGCCGCCCAGAGCCTATTGGCCACGGATCAGCCCCTTGGCAGGCTCCGCGGGCCCCTGCATGACTACGAAGGTATCCCCGTGGTGGTGACGTATCATCCGGCCTACCTCTTGCGGCGCCCGGCGGACAAGGCCGCCGCCTGGGTTGACCTGAAACGCGCCCGGGAGATCGTGACCAATGAGTAGTTGGCGGCTACCGGCCCAGTCGGCGCGCAACACGCCATCGCAGATTAGGTTGCGGGCGATGGCCCGCGAGGATCTGCCGTTTGTCATGCAGGTCGAACGACAGGCCTATGAGTTTCCCTGGACCGAGGGGATATTCCGCGATTGCCTGCGGGTCGGCTACTGCTGCCGGGTGCTCGAGGACGAGGGGCGTCTCGTGGGCCATGGGGTCATGGCGGTCGCCGTCGGCGAATGCCATCTGCTGAATATCTGCGTGCATCCGCATTATCAACGGCGCGGACTCGGACGGCGGATGTTGAGTCATCTGCTGGATGTCGCGCGTCATGGCCAGGCCAAGATCGCGCTACTCGAGGTTCGGCGTTCCAATAAGGCCGCCTACGCGCTCTATTATGGCCTGGGATTCAATGAGATCGGTCTGCGCAAGAACTATTACCCGACGCGTCACGGCCGGGAAGATGCCCTGGTGCTCGCCTGCGATCTGTGATGCCCGCTATGCGCCCGAGATGCGGCGCGACAGCCAGGCACCGAAGGTCGTGGCCGCGAGCCCCAGCACCACCGACCCCAGGAGGTAGGCCATCCCCATGAGCCAGGCGCCATGCTCGGCAAGCCCTAGCGCCCCGAAGGTATAAGTCGAGAAGGTGGTATAGGCCCCGAGAAAGCCCGTGAGCAGGCCCGTGCGCAGCTCAGGGCTTACGCTGATGCGCTCGAGGGTCTCAAAGAACAGAAAGCCCATCACGAACGAGCCCAGGACATTGATTGACAGGATGTCCCACGGAAACGGGCCGCCCACGATGCGGGCCACGACCAGCGCCTGCAGATAGCGGGCGATGGCGCCTGGGATCGCAAATACCGCGATGAAGGCCAGGGTCTTCATGGGCGGCGCCCGCCGCGCGCGTCCTCGCGCCCGGGCATCGCGGCGTAAAGGCGCGGTGTCGGCAGGTTCTCTACAGGCATAGCGCCGGCCATTTCACGATGTGCCCGGAGGGCACAAGCCCCTGCAGCGCGGCGAGCGCCGCCGCGACCGCCTCGGGCGTGTCGAAAAATTCGATGACCAGCGGCAGGCGCGTGGTCATGTGCAAAAGGTCGGCGGCGTGGATCTCGCCATGAGCCCCAAACCCGGAGACGCCGCGGAACACCGTGACCCCCTGGACCTTGTGTTGATCCTGGAGCAGGGCAAAGATCCGCTTCATGACATCAAGGCCACCGGCATGGTCGCCCTCGCGAATGTAGATGCGCGCGATTTCGATATCCTTCATCCGATCCTCCATTCCTCCTCAAAGACGCGGCGCTGCGAGCGCCCCGAGAAACACCGCGCCAAGCCCCAGGGCAAGTGACGCCGCGACATAGGCAAGACCACGCAACACCTGCCCATCTTCCACAAGTAGCAGGGTCTCAAGCGAGAAGGTGGAGAAGGTCGTATAAGTGCCGATGCCACCCACGATGACGCCGGTCCGCAAGGCCGGGCTCACCGGTACTCCGTGGACGAGCGTGTAGGAGAGCAGGCCTATGAGAAACGAGCCCATGACGTTGATTGAGAGGGTCGCCCACGGAAAGGCCCGCCCAAGGAGGCGCTGTACCGCGAGGTTCTGCCCATAGCGCAACCATGCCCCAAGCACAGCAAAACAAGCGATCCACAAAAAAGTCACCGGTCCTCCTCGGTGGCCGAGACGGGGGTTTGCTCAAAGCCCATGAGGGCGCGGGATCAGTCGGGGGGATGGTCAACAGATGAACACACCCACATTTCCGATTCCCGGAAATCGTAGGCATCATCAGCCGCGAGGGCGGTTAAGGGAGGTATGCCATCTCCCACAACATTGAAGCCAGTCTACCGGGGGCGGCCGACAGGCGCAAGCGTTGGCAAAAGCCCCTTCCCGCGAAAGATCTGTCCGCGAAAGGCGCATGGCTCATGCCCGCCCGAGCGCGGGCTTAACCCGTGAGCCGGGCCATGCGCATCTCTTGCTCGGAGAGCTTGCGCAGGCGCTCCTCGAAGTCCGCAAGCCGCCGGCGCTCCTCATCGACCACCGCCGCCGGCGCGCGCGCGACGAAGTCGGCGCGTCCGAGCTTGGTCCGCGCGCGATCGATCTCGCGTTCGATCTTTTCGATCTCCTTTGCCAGGCGGCGCAACTCGGCGGCCTTGTCGATCAGTCCCGCAAGCGGGACCAGCACGCGTATTGTCCCGGCCAGTCCGACCGCCGATTCCGGCGTGAGCGTATCGGCGGCGAGATGCGTGATTTCCGAAAGCCGCGCCAGCGTCATGATCGTCGGCTCGTGAGCGCGCACGAGTTCAGCCAGGTGCTGGGCGCCATCCAGGATTACGGGGATGCGGGCACTAGGCGCGATGTTCATTTCGCCGCGTATGGTGCGGACGGTGCCGATGATGTCCATGAGCGCCCGCATGTCGGCGGTCGCGCGCGCATCGATACGGCTTTCGTCACAGCGCGGGTAGGGCGCGAGCATGATGGTGGGTCCAGCGCGGTCGCACAGCGGCGCCACCCGCGCCCACAGGGTCTCGGTAATGAAGGGCATGAGCGGGTGCAGGAGCCTCAGGGCGGTCTCCAGCACGCGCAGTAGCGTGCGCCGCGTGCCGCGTGCCGCGGGGGCATCGGCCAAGGCCAGGACCGTCTTCGACCACTCTAGATACCAACTGCAGTATTCATCCCATATGAAGGCATAGAGGGCCTGCGTGGCGAGATCGAAGCGATAGGCGGCGAATGCCTCCTCGACCGCGCGCTCGGTCTCTTGGAGGCGGGATATGATCCAGCGATCACCGATGTCGAGGACATAATCCCCTTCATTGCCGCAATCCGCGTTTTCAGTATTCAGCAATACGAAGCGCGCAGCGTTCCAGAGTTTGTTGCAGAAGTTGCGGTAGCCGTCGATGCGCGCGCGATCGAAGTTGATGTTCCGGCCCTGGGTGGCAAGGCTTGCGAACGTCATGCGCAGGGCGTCGGTGCCGTACGATGGTATGCCGTCGGGATATTCACGTTCGGTGGCCCGGCGGATCTCCTCGGCCTTGGCCGGCTGCATGAGTCCGCTGGTGCGCTTGGCGATGAGGTCGGGAAGGCTTATGCCGTCTATGAGGTCGATCGGGTCGATCACGTTGCCGCGCGACTTCGACATCTTCTGGCCCTTGGCATCCAGTACCAGGCCGTGGACATAGACCTCGCGAAACGGGACGTCACCCGTGAACTTGAGGCCCATCATGATCATCCGCGCCACCCAGAAGAAGATGATGTCGAACCCGGTTACGAGCACCCGCGTGGGATAAAAGCGCGCTAGGGCGTCGGTCCGGTCCGGCCAGCCGAGCGTCGAAAATGGCCACAGGGCCGAGGAGAACCAGGTATCGAGGACATCCGGATCCTGCGTGAGCGTGATGTCCGCGCCAAGCCCATGGCGCGCGCGTGCCTCGTCCTCGCTGTGCGCGACATACACGCGCCCGGCATCGTCATACCAGGCGGGGATGCGATGCCCCCACCAGATCTGGCGCGATATGCACCAGTCCTTGATGTTGCGCATCCATTCGTAATAGGTCTTGTCCCAGTTCTCGGGCACGAAGCGGATACGGCCATCCTCGACCGCGGCAAGCGCCGGCTGGGCGAGGTCGGCGGTACGCACGTACCATTGGTCGGTGAGCCAGGGTTCGATCACCACGCGGCTGCGTTCGCCGCGCGGGACTTTGAGCTTGTGGGGCTGCACGCGCTCCAGGAGCCCCGCGGCGTCGAGGTCGGCCACGATCCGAAGCCTTGCCTCCTCGCGGCTCAATCCATGGTAGGGCGAGCCCGGCAACTGGATACGGGCGGTCTTGTCCAGGATGTTGGTGAGCGGCAGCGCGTGACGTTGGCCGACCTCGTAGTCATTGAAATCGTGCGCTGGCGTGATCTTCACGCAGCCCGATCCGAAGGCCGGGTCGACGTAGTCGTCGGCGATGATGGGGATTTGGCGCGTAGTCAGCGGGAGATTTACCGTCTGCCCGATGAGCCTCTGGTAACGCGGGTCGTCGGGATGCACGGCCACCGCCTCGTCGCCGAGCAAGGTCTCGGGGCGGGTGGTGGCGACGATCAGATGTCCCCCGGAGGACAGCGGGTAGCGGATATGCCAGAGATGGCCATCTTCCTCCTCGGCCGTCACCTCGAGATCGGAGACCGCCGTCTCGAGCCGCGGGTCCCAGTTCACGAGCCGCTGCCCGCGATAGATGAGTCCCTCGTCATGCAGCCGGACGAACACCTCGTGCACCGCGCGCGACAGGCCTTCGTCGAGCGTGAAGCGTTCGCGCGACCAGTCGACCGACGCCCCCATGCGTCGCAATTGTTCGCTGATGCGTCCGCCGGATCGCGCCTTCCAGTCCCAGACCGCCTCGAGGAAGCGTTCGCGGCCCAGGGCCACGCGGCTTTCGCCGGCCGCCTCCAGCTGCCGCTCGACGACCATCTGCGTGGCGATACCGGCATGATCAGTACCGGGCTGCCAGAGGGTGTCGTCACCGCGCATCCTGTGGTAGCGCGTGAGCGCGTCCATGATGGTGTCCTGGAAGGCGTGGCCCATGTGCAGGCTGCCGGTCACGTTCGGCGGGGGGATGACGATGCAATACCCGGGCCCATGCCCAGAGGGCGCGAATACGCCGCTCGCCTCCCATTGTGCGTAGATGGCCTTTTCTATCTCGCCGGGCTCATAGCCCTTGGCAAGGGTGCTTGGCGATGGCTCTGTCATTTCGTGTCAGGTCGGCTCTTGGAGGGCTTGCGCCAGTGCGTGTTCGAGGGTCGCCATCATAGCAGGGTCGAGCGGATCGTTCCCGTCGGCGCGCCACAGGGCATCGACGCGCTGGACGATCGCCGCCGCGCGTATGTGGGCGGAAAGCCCCTGGCGGTTGGCGGCCTCGGGATCGGGGGTGGTGGGCAGGCGTTCGACCACGTCGCTCAAGGTCGGTATGGGGGCACCCACCGCGCGCGGCCGGATGTCCGGCCGGGTCGGATTGGCGATCACGGTCTTTAGGACCGGAATGCCGTCGTCGCCGACCCGCGTATTGTCTTGCAGGTCGGCGGCCAAGGCGCGCAGGCCCGCAAGGATGTCCGGCAGCGGTTCGTGGCGGGTGCGGGTCATGGTAGGTTGTGGACGACCGGCTCCAGGCCCTGCCGGCGATAGTGACGGAACCGCGCGCGCGATCGCTCCTTCTCGCCCTCGGCGGCGCCCACGGCCTCGAGTACGCGCGCAAAGCCTGTCACCGACGGCGGGGCGTCGGCGGTTAGCGGGATCAGACAGTCCCCGTCCCCTGGAAGTTCGGCGCCTATGAGTACCGGCTCATCGGCAAGCCCTCCCGCCCGCGCATGCGGCACGAAGCTTGTATCGGAAAATGTCCACAGGCGGTCATCCCAGAGGCCGATCTCGTCTTCCGGGACCCACAGGAATACCCGGTGGCCGTGCCTATGGGCGGTCTCCACGAGCCGGCACGCGAGCGTGTCGCGCCCGAGCCCGTCACCGCCGAGATAAAAATCGACACGCGTCATGCCGGTCGCGCGCGGCGCCTCAGAAACTCCACGAGCAGCGGGATCGGTCGCCCGGTGGCACCCTTGTCCTTGCCGCCCTTGTAGGCGATGCCCGCGATATCGAGGTGCGCCCAGGGATAGGCCTCGGTGAAGCGCGACAGGAAGCAGGCCGCGGTGATGGTCCCGGCCTCGCGGCCGCCGATATTGGCCATGTCCGCGAAATTCGAGTCGAGCTGCTTTTGGTATTCTTCCCACAGCGGCAGCGGCCAGACCCGGTCGGCCGCCTGCTGGCCGGCCTGCTCCAATTCGTGTCCGAGGGCCTCGTTGTTGCCCATGAGGCCGCCGGCCTGCGCGCCGAGGGCGATGACGCAGGCCCCGGTTAGGGTGGCGATGTCGATGACCGCGGCCGGCTTGAACCGCTCGGCATAGGTGAGCGCGTCGCACAGGATCAAGCGGCCTTCGGCGTCGGTGTTCAGGATCTCGATGGTCTGGCCGGACAGGCTCGTCACGATATCGCCCGGCTTGATCGCGCTCCCACCGGGGAGATTTTCGGTTGTCGGCACGATGCCCACGAGATTGATCGGCAGCTTCATGTCGGCCGCGGCCTGCATGACGGCCAATACCGTCGCGGCCCCGCACATGTCGAATTTCATCTCATCCATGTTGGCCGGCGGCTTCAGGGATATACCCCCGGAGTCGAAGGTCACGCCCTTGCCGACGAGCACGATCGGGGCACCGGTGTCGTTTCCGTGATATTCGAGGACGAGGAGCTTGGCGGGTTCATGCGTCCCGCGCGCCACCGCGAGCAGCGCGCCCATCCCAAGGGTTTCCATGTCGCTCTTTTCGAGCACGCTGACCTTGAGGGCGTGGCGCGTGCCGAGCGTCTGCGCCTGCTCGGCGAGATAGGATGGCGTGCACATATTGCCCGGGAGGTTGGCGAGATCCTTGGCAAATGACACGGCGCGCGCGATGGCATTACCGGCGGTCAGGGCCTCGCGCGCGGCCGTCTCGGACCCGCTTTGCGTACCAAAGACGCAAGACCTGGGCTGTGTACGTGCCGGGGCGCGGGTCTTCAGCCGGTCGAAGCGGTAGAGGGCGTCCTCGGTGGCGACCACCGCCTGTTCAAGGGCCCAGGCCGGCGCGCGGTCCTTGACCGGGACCGATGGCAGAAAGTTGGCGATGGTCGCGACGTGCAAGTCGGCGGCCGCTTGCGCGGCGCGCGCCACGGCCTCCTTGTACTGCGCCGGTTTGCATTCGCCGGCCACACCCATGCCCACGAGCAGGATCCGCTCGGCCTTGCCGGCCGCGCGCAACAATGGCAGCGTCTGTCCGGGTTTGCCTTCGATGTCGCCCCGTTGCACAATGGTCGCGATCTCGCCGCCCAGGATGCGGTCGATGGCCGCGGCGGCCTCCGAGAGTCCACGGTTTTCGTGGATACCCACGATCAGGCATTCCGTGGCCAATTGATCAGGAGTTTCTTGAGTGAGGGCGTATTCCATAGGGCTCGAGGATCTCGGGTTGTGTGTCGGTTATGGGAGCGCTGTCATGCGCGGTTCCATGATAAACCGCTTGCGGCGCCAGCAAAAGCCGTGATAGTCCACAAGGCCTTCTACCGCGAAGCGACCCAAACCACGCTGCTCGTGACCTTGACGTTCCTGACCCTCTATCTTGTGGTCAGCCTGGTAAAGCTCCTGAGCGAAGCGGCGAGCGGCGAGTTTCCCGCGCATATCGTGTTCCTGCTGCTTGCCCTAGAGCTCCTCAAAAACCTCGCGATGATACTGCCGTTGACGGTCTTCGTCGGGCTTTTGCTGACCATGGCACGCTGGTACCGGGACAGTGAGATAACGGTGTTGGCGGCCTGCGGGGTCGGGCTTACGAGGCTTTTGCGCCCGGCCATGGTGTGGACCGGTGCCGTGGCCGCCGTGGTGGCGGCCATCGCGTTTTATCTCGCGCCCATGGCCGCGCTTCTGCTCCACAAGATCAAGCTCGAAAATACCTCCGCCTACACCGCCGGCATCATCCCTGGACGCTTCAATCATACAAGAAACGGGCGGGCGATCTTTTATGTCGGGCGGGTCGGTTCGAGCGGACGCCTGCATAATATCTTCGTGAGCCGCACGCAGTTTGGCAAGGGCGGGGTGCTGATCGCCAAGCGCGGTTACGAGTTCAAGAACCGCCATACCGGCGCGCGTTTTCTCGTACTGCTAAACGGACGTCGCTACCAGGGGATTCCGGGCCAGGCCAATTACCGGATCTTGCGCTACCGCACCTATGCATTGCGCATAAAGCGCCGGCCATTCACACCGGTCATGACCGGGCTCACCCGTGACGAGGTCCCGACTATGCGTCTTTTGCGTTCATCGAGCCCGCGCGCGATCGCCGAATGGCAGTGGCGCTTGGCGCAACCCCTGTCGCTGTTCATATTGGCGCCATTGGCGCTGGTCTTTGCCTACACCGACTCCCGCAAGGGGGCCTTTGCCCCGCTGTTCGCCGCGGTCCTTGTCTATTTTTCGTATGCCAACCTGCTCAGTATCGCCCATGCCTTGCTGGCGCGCGGACACGAGCCGGTATGGTTGGGGTTATGGTGGGTCCATGCGCTGTTCGCGGCGCTCGCGGCGATATTCTTCGCACGACGCGCCGCCGGTAAGGGGCTTTTGCCGTTGAGGCTGTTTCGCTGATGCGTATCCTCTATGCCTATATTGCGCGGCGCCTGATCCTGAGCACGGCCCTTGTCTTGAGCGTATTTGTGGGCCTCTTTCTGTTCTTCGATCTCGTGACCACCCTGGACCATATCCGCCACGGGAGTTTTTACCGGCTGTTCATGATTATTTTGCTGGGGGTTCCGGCCAAGATCTCCATGCTCTTCCCGATGTCGGCGCTGGTCGGGGCCACCCTTGGGTTGTCATCGCTTGCCATAGATGGTGAACTCACCGCCATGCGCGCTGCCGGGGTCTCGGTCGGGCGCATCGCCTATGCGGCCCTGAGGGCGGCGTTCGCGCTCGGCATCGTGGCGGCGTTGCTTGGGGATTTTCTTGGGCCCAAGGCGGCCTCGCTCGCGCGCCGCGAGCAGGCCCAGGCCGCAGGCCTGGGGGCGGCCATGAATGCCCAGGGGTTATGGCTGAAGGAAGGGCACAGTTTCGTCGACATCGGCGAGGTCTTGCCCGATCTCAGTATCCTGCGGCTTACGATCTATCGATTTCATCACGGCCGGCTCGCGCATGAGCTGTTTGCGGAGAGCGGCCGCTACCGCAATGGCCGCTGGCGATTGCGGGGTGTGTCCGAGACCCTGTTTCGCCGGCAACGGCTGATCGTGAAGACCAGGCGACGGGGCTATTGGCAGGGGATTGCGCCGAGCCTTCTGTCGGTGTTCGCAGTCAACCCGCATGCCTTGTCACTGGTCGATCTGTTTCGTTACATTCGCCACCTTCAGCGCAATCAACAGGCCACCACTCATTACCAGCTGGTGTTCTGGTACAAGGTGTTGGCGCCGCTTACGACGGCCGCCATGGTGTTGTTGGCGGTGCCATTCGTCTTTCGCCACGGACGCCATGGAGGGCTCGGGTTCCGCCTGTTTTTGGCGGTCGTGCTTGGGCTCGTGTTTTACGTAGTCAACCGTGGATTTGGCGATCTCACGCTACTCTATCATTGGCCGCCCCTGCTCGGGGCGGCGGTGCCGACGCTAGGGCTGGTCCTGGTCTGCATGGGATTTCTCGCCCGCGCCGGGTGATTTCGGAATGAACACCACGCGTGTCCCGCTCAGGCGATCGTGCAGGGTCTGGGCCTCGGGATCGAAAAATATCCAGAAATAAGGCGCGCCAAACAGCGCTAGCGCAAAAGCCGCCATGCGGTAATACCCCTCGAAGGCCAAGGCTAGGCCCTCGATCAGCGCGACCCACCACGCAAGCGCCAGCACGTAACGCAACACGGCGCGCGCGACACTCAAATGGCCGTGCGCGGCGCGCACCTTGAGGCGGCAGGCGCGCATTCCAGAGGTCTGGCCCGATTTTATCCACGCACGCCCGAAATAGGCGAATCCCACGAGCGGCAGATAGATGCGCAGCACGATCTGGAGAGCCGAACTTTGCAGTTCATTGGCGATCGCGAACACGATGGCGATCGGCGCGGCCGCCGCCACCCACAGCGCGAAGACCAGGAATGCGTCGAAGGAATTCGCGCCCATGCGTCGCGCGAGGGCGCTCGTTCGACCCGGAGGGGAACTGACTGCCTCATCCGTGTTCAAAGGGTAATCAATCCGAGAGAAGCGAAGGAGGCATGCCGCTCCGCCCGATCCACACCAGGTTTATGCACAGGGTTACACACCATTTTTGTCGATATCTTTACCGTGTATTGTTGGGGGGCCTCATACTGTACGAGGCGTCTCGTTTGCGATACCCTTGCGACCGGTTCGTGGCCTAGGCGGCGTTACTCTCGGGTCGTTCCAGTCTCTTCGCGATAGAGGTGCAGGTATGGTATCAGGTGTTTCGCTAAATCTCATCGAGCTCGGTCATTTCGCGGCGTACCTCGCGTTTTTCGTCGCTATAACCCAGGCCCTTGCGCCACTGGCCGCGCGCGTGTTCAAGGCCCCGGGGTTGCGCACCCTGTCTGTGAATGGCGCGTCGCTCCTGTTCCTTCTGACGACGGTCGGCGGCCTGACCATCCTCTATTCGCTTCTCACCAACAATTTTTCCGTCCTCTACGTCGCAAGCAATTCGAATACGCACCTGCCGACGTTTTATAAGATCGCGGCATTATGGGGCGGACACCGCGGGTCGCTCTATCTGTGGGTGTGGATCATGACCGGGTATACGGCGGCCGTCGCCTATCACGGGCGGTCGCGTTATCCCGACCGGCTGCCGGTCATCATGGCCGTCGAGGGCGCGCTCATCGCCGGCTTCTACGGTCTTGTGCTGTTCTTGTCCGATCCGTTCACGCGCCTCTTTCCGATCCCCCCGCAGGGTCAGAACATGAACCCGCTGCTCCAGGATCCGGGCATGGTCATCCATCCTCCCTTGCTCTATATGGGCTATGTCGGGTTTTCCATACCGTTTTCGTTTGCCGTGGCGGCGCTGCTCACCAACTGGAAGAGCGAGCTCTGGATAGGACACACACGCCGCTGGGCGCTGTTTGCCTGGGGCTTTCTCACCGCCGGCATCATATTCGGCGCCTGGTGGTCCTACTACGTACTGGGGTGGGGCGGATACTGGGGCTGGGATCCGGTCGAAAATGCCTCATTCATGCCGTGGCTCATGGGTACCGCGCTGATTCATTCGATATCGGTGCAGGAGCGGCGGCGCATGCTCCATACCTGGAATATCTTCCTGATCATCACGACCTTCGCCCTATCGTTGCTCGGCACCTTTCTGGTGCGCTCCGGGGTCCTGGCCTCGGTGCATGCCTTCTCGGCGGCGCCTGGGCAGGGTGTTTATCTCCTCACCTTCATGGTGGTGGTGCTGACGCTGGCGTTCGGCCTGTTCCTCGTCAAGGGCGGCTACCAGCAGGCCGAGGAGTCGTTCATTTCGCCGTTCTCGCGCGAGTCGATGTTCATCTGGAACAACGTCATTTTCACCGTGGCGTGCGCTTCGGTCCTGCTCGGCACCCTGTATCCCTTGTTCCTGCAGGCCGCGACCGGCGCGCGCATCAGTGTCGGGCCTCCGTATTTCGATCTCGTCATGGTGCCGATCTTCCTCGTCATGCTGGTCGTCATGGCCATAGGGCCGCTCGTTTCCTGGCGTAAGGCAAACGTCTCGAAGTTGCGCGGCCGGCTCGTGGCGCCGGCGCTCGTGGGCGTGGCGTTCGCGGCACTGGTGGCGATCGTGTGGGCCCCGGTCTATTGGACCGCACCCGCGGCCGTGGGCCTCGTGGCATTCGTGGCCACCACCATAGCCACCAATGTCGTGCGTGCCGTGGCGCAACGCCGCAAGCAGCATCATGAGGGCCTGGTGCGGGCCTTTCTCGCGACCGTGCTTGGCAACCGTCGGCACTACGGTGGCATGGTTGTGCATATGGGTATCCTGGTGATCGTGATCGGGCTGACTGGCTCCGGGCTTTTCGCGGCGAGCAAGCTCGTCATGATGGCGCCGGGCGATATCCTGCAGGTCGCCCATGAGCGTGTTCGTTTCGATGGCGTACGTCATGTGCGTGGTCCGGACTACAACGCGGTGCAGGGGCGTCTTACCATCCTGAACAACGGCGCGCATCTGCTTCCCGAGCAGCGCGTGTTCTTCGGGAGCCCGATGCAGGTGGAGCGCCCGAGCGTGAACTCGACGCCGTTGCGCGATGTCTATGTGGACATCGGCGATGAGCATAACGGCAAGTGGGAGATCCATCTGTTCGTCAATCCGCTCGTGAACTTCATATGGACGGGCGGTGGGGTCGTGATCGCGGGCCTCGCGTTTTCGCTGAGCGATTATGTCCGCCGCCGCAAGCGGGTGGCCGTAACCTCTGGAGCCGTGGCCGGCCACTCATGAGACGCTTGGCGTGGATGGTCGTTCTGTGGGCATGGCTTGCGCCGAGCATGGCGGCAACCGTGGTGCATGAGAGCCTGATACATCGCCGTGAGATCGCGATCGCACAGAAGCTGCGGTGTACGGTCTGTCAGGCGGAGTCGCTGGCGGTGTCCCAGGCCGGCATCGCCGCCGACATGCGCAAGTTGATCCGCCAGAAGCTGCGCGCCGGGCAGACGCCGGCGCAGATTCGCGCCTATTTCGTGAAGCGCTACGGTGATTACATCCTGCTGAAGCCCCCCTTCGATCCGCTCGGTGCCATCCTGTGGATATGGCCATTTGCATTGGCCGCGGCGTTTGGCGGGGTGGCCATTGCGGTGATGCGCCGCCGCGCGCGCGCGCCCATGCCTCCCTCGGCCCCTGAGCTGGGGCCGGAAGATCAGGCCCGTATCGAGGCCCTTACGCGTCAGGAGTAGTTATGTTCGTCATTATCATGTTGTCGGCGTTTCTTGCCTTGTTTGCGGCGTGGTTTCTGACACGCCCCATCAAGGGGCGCGCCGCGGCCGAGGGCGACCGTATCGCCCTGGAACTGACGCGTGAGGAGACGCTGAAGCAGCTTCGCGAAATCGACTCGGACCGGAGCGACGGGCGTATAGACGAGTCGGTGGCGAAAGAGGAGACCGCGCGCCTCAAGTATGCGCTGGCGCAAACCCTACGGGCGCTGGAGGTGGGTACGTCCTCGGCGCCGAGCGGCCAAGACAAGCTCCGCCGCCGCGGCGCGGTGCTGGTGGGTCTGCTCGTAGTCCTGACGGCGGCCGCCGGCGGGATGGATTATTGGCAGAACAAGCCGGCATTGCTGACCTTCGCGACCCTCAATGCCAAGGGACGGGTAAGTGGCGTCCATGGTTTCCCACCCATGGTCCTTAGCATGGTCGCCAAGCTGCGGCGCCATCTGGCACATCATCCGCGCGATACCGGCGGCTGGCTTGAGCTTGCACGCGCCAATGTCGTGCTCGGGAACATGAAGGGTGCGCGCTCGGCCTATGCGCGTGCCTATCATCTCGCCCCAGACGATGAGGCGGTACTGGCGAATTACGCCTGGCTCTTGTATTCCGCGCACCCCGCCAAGACCACCGGGCGGGTATATACGTTGTTCCGCCGTCTCTATAAGCAGGACCCGCACCAGCAAGATGCGCTGTGGTTCCTCGGGCTTGCGTCCTACAATCGCCATCACTTCCACAAGACCTTGATGTACTGGGCCAAGCTCCAGAAGGAACTGCCTCCGGGCAGCAAGGCGCGCAGCGGCGTGGACACGGCGGTGAGCAAGATCCGCACGATTCTCGCGAGCGAACAAAAGAAGGCGCCCGCCGGTCTAGCGCAAGGCGCGACACCGCGGGGCGCGACACCGCGGGCGCTGGCGGCCGCTCCATGAGCGACCCCCTGTTCGCCGTACACGGACTTTCGTGCGTGCGCGGGGACCGGACACTGTTTGCGGGATTGTCGCTCACGGTCGACGCCGGCGAGGCCGTGCATGTACGTGGGCCGAACGGGCTTGGAAAGACTACGCTGTTGCGGGCGCTGTGCGGGCTGTCTCGTCCGATCCGCGGGGAGATCCGCTGGCGCGGCGAGCGCATCTCGGATCTCGCCGAGGATTTCACCGCCGAGGTCGCCTATGTCGGCCACTTGAATGGAATTCAGGGCGAATTGACGGCGGCGGAGAACCTCAGGCTTGCGAGCCGCGTGTTCACGCGCGCGGGTCACGCGGGGCAGGGCGAGGACGAGGCCTTGGCGCGCGTCGGTTTGCGCGCGCAGGCCGATCGTCCGGCGCGCCACCTGTCGCAGGGACAGAAGCGGCGGCTCGCGCTCGCGCGATTGTTGGTGCTGCGCCGGCCGTTGTGGGTGCTCGATGAGCCGTTCACGGCCCTGGATGTCGCCTCGGTCACGAGCCTCTCATCTTTGATTGGAGAACATATGGCTACGGGCGGATTGGCGCTGGTGGTGTCGCATCAGGCCTTCGACCTGCCGGGCATCCGCGATTTCGAGCTGGCCCGATATTGCAGGACACGGCGATGACAGGAGGCGTGTTAGGCGCCATGCGCGCCGTATTCGTGCGTGAGCTCTTGGTGTTTTGGCGGCGCAGTACCGAGATTATGGCGGGGCTCGTGTTTTTCTTGATCGTCACGACCTTGTTTCCGCTGGCGATAGGGCCCGAGCGCCGCGAGTTGATGTTGGTGGCCCCGGGGGTGTTGTGGGTGGCGGCGTTGCTGGCGACCACCCTGTCCCTGAATCACCTGTTTGCGAGCGATTATCAGGATGGTAGTCTGGAGCAGCTTCTCATGAGTCCTTATCCTTTGTCAGCGATGGTGCTTGCCAAGATCGCCGCGCATTGGGTGCTGACCGGCCTGCCGCTCGCGCTATTATCGCCGCTGCTTGCAATCCAGATGGCGCTGCCGACCAAGGCGATAGGGACGCTCGTGGGTTCCCTTCTGATGGGTACGCCGACCTTGACCTTGATCGGCGCGATTCCGGCAGCGCTGACACTCGGGGTGCGAGGTGGCGGCGTACTGGTTTCCCTGCTGGTGCTGCCATTGTATACTCCGGTCCTGATATTCGGCGCCGAGGCGGTCGCCGCGTCAGCGGGTCAGGGCTTCGCGTCGGTTGCGCATTTATCGTTACTGGGGGCGTTTTTGGCGCTGGCTTTAAGTTTTGCTCCATGGGCAAGTTCAGCCGCCTTGCGTGTGTCACTCGATTGATAAAGCTCATTCACAAATACGGGGCGCCCAAGCGGTTCTATGAACTTGCGGGGACATTGACGCCGTGGTTCGCGTCCTTGACGACATTGCTGTTTGTCTCGGGTCTCTATCTCGGACTCTACTGGGCACCACCTGACTATCAGCAGGGCAACGCCTACCGCATCATGTTCGTCCATGTGCCCAACGCCTGGATGTCGATGATGGCCTATGTGGCCATGGCGTTGTTTGCCGCCACCGGCTACATCTGGAACGTTCGTCTGGCCGATATCCTCGCCAAGGCGACGGCGCCGCTTGGGGCATCGTTCACCCTGACGGCGCTCGTGACTGGCTCGTTGTGGGGCAAGCCGATGTGGGGGACCTACTGGGTATGGGATGCCCGTCTCACCTCGGAGCTCGTGCTGTTTTTCCTCTATGTCGGTTATATGGCGCTCCAGGCGAGCATCGATGATCCGCGCCGCGCGGCCCATGCGAGCGCCATCCTCGCGATCGTGGGGGTCGTGAATGTGCCGATCATCCATTATTCGGTCTATTGGTGGCATACCCTGCATCAGCCGGCGTCATTGACCCTGACGAGTCAGCCGAAGATCTATATCACGATGCTGATTCCGCTCATCATCATGTCGCTTGGCTTCATGTTCTTTTATCTGACCATGCTGTGCGTGCGCACGCGCAGTGAGATCCTTTGGCGTGAGCGCCGCACGGACTGGGTGCGCAAGCTCGTCGAGTCCCGATCATGAGCCTGCCGGGATTTCTGCAGATGGGGCGCTTTTCGGTGTTTATTTGGGCGGCCTACGGCTTCGCCGGTCTCATGGTCTTTTTGAACATCGTCCAGCCCTTGATCCAGAATCGGCGGGTGTGGGAACGGCTACGCCGTAACAGGGACGACGACGAGGAGGAAATGCATGAGGAAGCAGAATAAGAGGCTCGTATTCGTCCTGGTCGGGCTGGCGGGCGTGAGCGTTGCGGTATGGCTCGTATTGACGGCGTTTCGGCACAATCTCGTGTTCTTCTATTCCCCCACGCAGGTCCTGGAGGGCAAGGCGCCGAGCCACGGGGTGTTTCGCTTAGGGGGCATCGTCGAGAAGGGTAGCATCAAGAAAGACGGGCTGCATACGACCTTCACGGTCACCGACCTGCGCCACAGCATGGTGGTCCACTATACGGGTATCCTTCCGGACCTCTTCCGGCAGGGGCAGGGCGTGGTGGTCCAGGGGCGGCGCGTGGGCACGACGACCTTCATGGCAAGCCAAGTGCTCGCCAAGCACGGGGCCAACTATATGCCACCGGACGTGGCCGCTGAGCTGAAGCGATCGATGGCTGCCAAGGCCAAGGCGGCGCTGTCGTGAAGAAATTCCTGATCCCCGTGGCGTTATTCATCGCCATTGGGGTAGCGCTCGGGCGCGGTCTGTTTTTGAATCCCACCTACATCCCCTCGCCATTGATCGGCAAGCCGATGCCGGCGTTCTCCCTGCCGTTGTCGGGGAACCCTAACGTAAACCTGACCAATGCCGACTTGAAGGGGCATGTGACGCTTCTGAATGTCTTCGCATCATGGTGCGTGAGCTGCAAGCAGGAGATGCCCAATCTCATGCGCCTCCATGCTTTGCACCTCGTGCGGTTGGTGGGCGTCGACTACAAGGATACCCCCAAGGGTCTGCACCACTACCTGAACGCCTTCGGCGACCCATATTCGATGATCGTTACGGACAAGCGCGGGATGACGGCGATCAATTGGGGCATCTACGGCGTCCCCGAGACCTTCGTGGTCGATAAGAAGGGAATTATTGCCTACAAGTTCGTTGGCCCCATCAGCTACCGCAAGCTCCACACCAAGCTGATCCCCATGGTGAAGCGGCTCGAGGCGCAACCCGCCTAAAGGGGTTGGGCCGGCAGGGGCGCTTGACGGCTGTCATCTAGATATGGCGCGCCCGAAATCCGCCGCCAACGGCCCCATACCTGTGGCGCGCCCGGGCCGCTCGCAAAGCGCATGCCGACTGCAATATCACAAGTGAGAGGCTTGGCGATGCCGTCGGTCGCGCCGCTGATACCGGCACAATCCCGCGCTTGAGGGCGCCTAGCGCCCTAGGCCAGGCTCCGCCAAGGGTGCAACGATGCGTACATGGACGCGATAGGGTATCGGGCCGGTGAGCGTGAGCAGCCGGCCGTGCATGAACGCCGCTTGCCAAAAGGCGTTCTGCAGGCCTGGGTTCGAGCAACGCGGCCGCCTCATCTGATGGATTCGCCCGCGGGGCGAGAGTATTAATGTGGCACTACAAACACCGGTCGGGAGTCTGACCGGCCTGCCGGTGTTGCGGATCGCGGCGCGCTCCAGGGCTACGCGCACCACGCGCAAGCGTCCGGCAAGCGCCGCGTTGGCGGCCCGCGAAACCGCTATCCATGCAGGCTCTGCGGGGGCACTGATCCTAGGCGGCGCGAAAGGGTGATCACCAGCAGTCGGGGTCAGTTGGGACTTGGCTGCGGCCTTCACCTGACGCATGAGCTGCCGCCCGGCGGGCGTCGTCTTGAAGTCACCGCCGCGCATTTGCGCAATCACGAGGGCGCGCCATTCACCAGGCGTGGCCCCAAGGAACGCGCCCATGAGGCGACATAGGCGCGGTGCGAGCCCGGGGCCGAACAGCTGTTGCGGACCGCGCATCAATTTTTGCATCAGGGTCATTGAACAGCGGATGCGCATTTGCATCAAAAAACTGCGCGGCGGGTAGTCGTGAGGGACGCCGGATTCCGGGCCTCGCGCCCGGCAGTAACGTTGGGCGATCGGGCATGGATTGATGGGTGTCGGCGATCCGACCAGGGCGGCGGTGGCTGATGTCATCCCGCAAAGCCATAGAAGCCCGACGAATACCCGCGCAAGACTCATGCCCCTCCCGTGCCGCGTATGCAGTCTTTTTGGTAAAAGTAGACGGCGCGGGGCCCGGCGGCAAGGTGCGTCCCGCAGGCTTCGAAAATCGATTAGAATCTGTGGGGTTGTAAGACCCTTCGCCTCCAGGGCAAAGGGCCCGGTGCGCGCGCCCACCAAGGCGCAAGGAGCCGTTCATGGCAGAACGCAGGGAAAAGGCAGCAGGGATGACGATCGGCGATCTTGCGCGGGCCGCCGACGTCTCGGTCGAGACCGTGCGTTTTTATGAACGCCGTGGTCTCATCGAACAGCCATCGCGGCCCTATGGCGGGATCCGCCGATACCCAGGACCGCTCGTGCGTCGCATCCAGTTCATAAAGCACGCGAAATCCTTGGGTTTTACGCTCTCCGAGATCGGCGATATGCTGGCGCTGTCGGCTGACGACCCGTCGACCTGCGGCGAGGTCCAGCACCTGGCTCAGGGCAAGCTCGCGCTGCTGCGCGAGAAGCGCGAGGCGCTTCGCTTCATGGAATCGGTGCTTGAGGCCTTGCTCGCCGACTGTCGGCGCCACACCGACAATTCCTGTCCGATCCTGGAGGCAGTCAAGGAGGGGATAGGGGAAGTGCCCGGCAAAACGCCCGGGTCTCGGGAATAGGGGCCTCTTTATTTGGCGTACTGAAAGCCGGCGAGCTCGAGTTCCGGGAGCGTCCCGACGATCCCGGGGGTGAGGATTACCCCAGGAATGAGGTGGTCGGTGAATTCCGCGGCCATGCGCTCATGGCTCAGGTGGTCGGGGTTCACACCTTTCTTGTGGAGTTTCATGGTGAGCTCCCAGACCTCGTTGTGGCAGCCAAGAAACACCGCCCCTCGCTGCTGCAATACCGGAATGCTGTTGTCATGCGGGGAGTACACACCCTTGGTGTCCTCATAGTCACGCGGATTGG
This sequence comes from Pseudomonadota bacterium, assembly GCA_021841585.1. Taxonomy (GTDB): domain Bacteria; phylum Pseudomonadota; class Gammaproteobacteria; order Acidiferrobacterales; family Acidiferrobacteraceae; genus Acidiferrobacter. The sequence goes on from JAKBUS010000020.1 coordinate 32,031, forward strand.
CGTGCGCGGCCGCGGGTTCGTTGACGAAGATATTGCTCGAAGCCTTACCCTTCGTGAGCCGGCCAAGATGATACTTATCCCAAATATAGGCATCGTAGAGCGCAAGGTGGGCCGACCCGTGGGTTGCCGAGACACACAGGAAGTTGGGATGGCCAAACGACCATATTTGGGTGTTCATGGCGTTACGCATGAGATTGAGCCACGGGCTTGCAAGCGCGGTATTGTCCCAGACTTGGCGTGGATAGCCCCGATAGCGCAGCACGAGATCCAAAGCCGCGCTGTCCCATTGATCACGATGGGTGAGGATCATGGGGACGGTCTTGAAGTTGCGACGACGGGGCGCCCGCGCCAACGCCATGGTAAGCTCGCGCAGGCTGCGCGCCGACGGCGGCTCCAGATCCGAGCGCGCTGTCGTGCGTGCGGCGGCCCCACCGGCTACGGCCGCGCCGATTGCGGTAGCCCCTACCTGCTTGAAGAGAGTGCGTCTCGTTACCATGCCGGATCTCCCTCGGATGTTAAGCTCATTACCGAACGAGGCCCATCATAAGGCGCGCCACGCGCTGCCTGCCAGCGCACAAAGCCGGATGGGTCGTTCAGTGTCGGGCGCCGTCGGCGAATCGCGAATCGCGGTGGGCGGTGACGTGGAGCAGGTCCTCGGGCGCATCGATGTCGCCGAGAATGCCTGAGTCCGAGCAAGGGATCTTGACTACGAGATGGCGGTGCGCCTTGATGAGCGCAAGCGCGCCGGTGTCCCCTGTAATGGCGCCGAGCTGTGGCCCGAGCGCCCTTGCAAAGCCCACCGGGTGGCCACGACGTCCGTGGAAATAGGGCGCGACGATGATCGCCCCGAGACGCAGTTGAGCGGCCACGGCCTGGGCGGTCTCTGGCTTTATGTAAGGCATGTCCGCCGACGCCACCAACCAGCCCGTTGAACCACCGGTCATGCGTACGCCGAAGGCCAGCGATGCCCCCTGGCCACCGTGCGCATCCGGGCAGCAGATGATCTCGAATCCGGCCCCGCGAAGCTGGCTGGCAAGCGCAAGGTCATCTGGCCTTATGATCGCCACCGCCCGATCCACCGCCGCGCGCAAAGCGTGTGCGCTGCGTACCGCGGGCGCTACGCCATCCATGGACTCGACGAGCTTGGGTGATCCGTAACGCCGGCTGCGGCCAGCTGCCAACAGTAATCCCGTAATCATGAAAAAGACCTCCTTTAGTGGAGCGGAATTGGTTCCCTGCATGCGTGTGGCAATGTTTTTTGCCAACCGGCGCCGCGGTCATGGATGACAAGGCCCGCCGATGCCTGGATGGGCAACGCCGCGGCTGGATCGAGGCCAAGACAAAAGAGCCACGGCATCATGGGTCATGGCCTTAGGTGGCAGCGCCGAGGCCCGCCGAAACCCTGTCCCGTGCCCGGCGCGTCCATGGTGACCGAGAGGCCACGGGTCCGCGCCAGATGGTCGCTCGCGACATTGGCGCCCACTCTGAAGGTAGACATCAGCCGCGGCGGTAGATTCCCCACCAAAGAAAACCCGCTTGTGTACCGCGTCCTCCCTGTGGTCGGCAGTCGTCATCGCGTCCGCGATCGCGCGGGCTCCGCTGGGGCGGCGCTCGGGAATCGTGACGGCCGTAGCGAGTCTCAGTCTAGAGTATCGGACGGCCTGTGCTAGGGACCTTTGGGCCTTGCCGCGAGATGCGCCAATGCGTTAGGCCTCTTCATCCTCGCCATCGCTTTGCGCGCCATCGGGCATGAAGCGCAGTGACACGGAGTTGACGCAATGCCGTTCACCGCTGGGGGGCGGCCCGTCGGGAAAGACATGGCCGAGGTGGCTTTGGCAGCGCGCGCAGCGGATCTCGGTGCGCGTCATGCCGTGACTGGTATCCATGACGCGCGCGACATGGTCGGGATCGATGGGTTGCGTGAAGCTCGGCCAACCGGTGCCTGACTCGAATTTGTCCTGGGAGCGAAAAAGCGGCAACGCGCATAGCCGGCAGATGAAGGTCCCCACCCCATGTTCGTCGAGCAGGCCGCCGCAAAACGGTGTCTCGGTGCCCGAGGCAAGCAGTACCCGCCGCTCCTCGGGGGTTAAGTCTCGCGCGCGCCGCTCGTAAACGACGGCGGGTAGCGGCGAGAGGTCATAGCCGGATGCCGAATAGCGTTTGGATTTCTCATCGTTCATGGGTCGTTCCCTTTTGTGGAGAGCGCTATGATAGCGGGGCGCGCCGCAGCATGTGCGCGAAATACTGCCGCAGCTTAGTGACTTTGGGGGCCGCGACATGCGCGACATAGGGTTGGTCGGGGTGGCAGGCGGCGTAATTGTTGTGATAGGCCTCGGCTGGATAGAATGGGCTTGCGGCCACGACCTCGGTCACGATCGGGTCCTTGAACACCCGCTCGCGCGTCAGTTGGCTGATGGTGGCAGCCGCCGCCGCGTGCTGGCGCTCATCGCCGTAGAAGATGACGGAACGGTATTGGCGTCCACGGTCATTGCCCTGCCGGTCTTTTTGCGTCGGGTCGTGGGCGATCGAGAAAAACACCGTGAGCAGGTCTTCATAGCGGATCTGCCGCGGGTCATAGGAGATGCGCACCGCCTCGGCGTGGTCGGTGTATCCTGCGCATACCTGCTGGTAGTCGGCGGTTTCGCGCGTGCCGCCGCAGTATCCGGACTCCGCCTGCAGGACCCCGTGCAATTCGCGAAAAACGGCCTCGACGCACCAGAAGCAGCCACCGGCCAGGATTGCGATCTCGGTATCTGGTCCCGTGGGCAAATGGGCGCTCTTGTCCGGCGTTCTCGTGTCGCGGTCGTGCATGGCGATGCTCCTCTCGTTGTGCGGGTTCGGCCGGTAAGGCGCCCGGGCGCATGGGCTGGATGTCGGCTGGCGGGCCTCCGGACGGTTTTTTATACTAACGCGAAGACGTGCTCTCACCCATCGGCTGACGCGACCGGCAGCCGATGGCGGCCGTCCCACGATCGCGGCTAAGCGCGAGAGAGGCGGCACAAGAGCGATGGGAGGACATGCTATGGACACGCTTTCCGGGCCTTTTCGGCGACGGTGGTCGCTCGACGATATCCCCTATGACCAAGTGGATCGCGTGGTGATCGCGGACGATCGCGACTGGTTTTATCTGCTTGCCGCCTCGTCGTTCGTGGAGATTCTGTCCGATCTGTATGCCCGCAACCTAAGTGACTACTATGCTGGCGATGACGAGACCTGTGCCTGGCTTGCGCGCAAATGGGGGCCGGAGGAGGTGCAACACGGCGAGGCCTTGAAACGCTACGTCCTATCCGTATGGCCCGACTTCGACTGGCAGCGGGGGTTCGACGGGTTCCGGGCCGATTACGCACCCTATTGCGAGATCGAGCGGCTTGGTCCGACCCGCACGCTGGAAATGGCCGCGCGATGCGTGGTGGAGACCGGTACGTCGAGCTTTTACGGGATGCTGCGGCACGCGAGCCCGGAGCCGGTATTGGCCACGTTGGCGGGGCATATTCGTGACGACGAGATCGGTCACTACAAAGGATTTTACCGGATCTATCGCGACTATCAGGGGCGCGAGCCGCATTCCCGATGGCGCGTGGCGCGCGAGATCTGGCGGCGGGTGGCCGAGGTCGATAGTGAGGACGCCTATCTGGCCGTGAAGAACGTGAGCCTCGCGCACGAGTCGCGCACGGCTTTCACGCGCGCGGATTTTCTTGCCTTCCGCAATCGCATACGGGTGTGGATGCGCCAGCATTACCCCTTTCAGCCGGCGGTCAAGATGCTGCTTACGCCGCTCGACCTGCCCGCATCCTTGCAGAGGTTTATGGTGTCGTTCATGGTCGGCGGCGCGCGGCTCATCGTGTAGCCGCGCGCGCCTGTCCGCAATGCCCCTAATGGCCCGCGGATTTACGCCAGACGGCGTGTGAAGCGGATCAGGACGCCCGTGGCGTTGCGCTCGAGGTACGTGATGGCGACCTCGTGGCCATAGCGCTGTTCCAATTGTTGGAGTAAAGGGATGGGGTCGTGGTCGTTGCAAAAGTCCATGGCTTCGCCTGGGGTCAAGGCGTCGAGGGCACCGAAGATGGCCGCGTGGCGAAACCGCTTGGCGATGCCGCGGGCGTCGAATGGGTAGGTGCGATCATCGCGCAGGTGGTTGTGGGCAATGGTCATGAAATGGTCTCCAATCGGTTGTGATGAGGCGTCGCGACTGTTATGGCGCGCGCTGCGGGGGCAATACTTGACCAATAAAGTCAGGTAATCCTTGACCGCGATCAAGGACGCCGGGGGGCGCCGTTTGGCATGAGGCCTTGCACACCCCTTGTGCCGTGCCACGCGATCACGCACAATGACCCGGAATTCGCAAGGGACTACCCAATGACCGCCTGTTTGCCGCGTCTTTCTGCTAGGCCCGCGCACCGTTTCGACGGCGCGGTACTGGTCGTACGCGTAGCGAACGCCGGCGGCCAGAGCGACCTTTCGTAAACGTCTACTCATCCGCCGGCAGGCCGCCGGCGGATAGCGTCCCTTCACGATATCATTCCTCGGCGGACTCCGGCCCCTAGCATAAGGAGTCGAACCATGTCCGTGACCTGTGCCGAACTGCTCGTGACCTTGCTCGAGCGCCACGGGGTGCGCCTTGTGGCCGGTATACCCGGGGGCACCATCCTGCCGATCTACGATGCCTTGGCGTGCTCCACGCAGATCCGTCACTTGCTCGTCCGCCATGAGCAGGCGGCGGGCTTCGTGGCCCAGGGCTATGCGCGCGCGACCGGCACGATTGGTGTGTGCCTGGCGTCGTCCGGTCCGGGCACGACCAATCTCTTGACCGCGGTGGCCGATGCAATGCGCGACTCCATCCCGCTCTTGGCGATCACAGGCCAGGTCCCGCGCGCGATGATCGGCACGGATGCCTTTCAGGAGGTGGACACCTGCGCCCTGGCGCGCACGGTCACCAAGTTCAGCGCGCAGGTGCGGTGCGCAGCAGACCTGCCCGGGATCCTCGCGAGCGCGTTTTCCGCGGCCCTGTCCGGGCGGCCCGGGCCCGTGTGGATCGATATCCCGAAGGATGTGCAGACCGAGTGCGTGTCCGTTGCGTGCGCGGGGCCACAGGCCTCGATCCCGGCCCCGCCCGCCATGCTGGCGGACACGGCCATGAGAGCCGCGGCCGAGGCCATTGCCGACGCGCGGCGTCCGGTCCTTTATCTTGGCGGCGGGCTCGTGCATGCAAACGCGACGCCGCTTGCGCGCGCCCTGGCCGAACGCCAGGACATACCGGCAGTCATGACTTTGATGGCGCTCGGCACGCTTCCCAAAGGACACCCCTTGTCGCTCGGGATGTTGGGCATGCACGGCTCGTGCGCAAGCCATGCCGTGCTGCGCGAGACCGATCTCCTGATAGCCTTGGGGGCGCGCTTTGATGATCGCGCCACCGGCCGGCTCGCCGATTTCTGCCCGCAGGCCAAGGTGATTCACGTGGATATCGATGCACGCGAACTTGGCCGGCTGCGCATCCCCGATATTGCGATCGCAGGCGACCTGGGGCACGTCTTGAGGGCACTCTTGCCACTCCTTCAGCCGCGCACGCGCCCGCTATGGCAGGCCCGGGTGGCGGCCTTGCGCGCCGCGCATCCGGATAAGGAGGGCGGTCCCACCGCCCCGCGCGCGCTCTTGCAGGAGGTCGCGCGCGCCGCGCCCCCGGAGGCGATCATCGTGAGCGACGTCGGCCAACACCAGATGTGGGTCGCGCAACATTATCCCCTGGCGGATGCGCGGCGCTGGCTTACCTCCGGCGGCCTTGGCACCATGGGCTTTGGCCTGCCGGTGGCAATCGGCGCAGCTCATGCCCGGCCCGAGGTCCCGGTGATCTGTTTTACGGGTGATGGCGGGCTTTTGATGAATATCCAGGAGCTTGCCACCGCCGCCGAGGCGGACGTCAACGTGAAGGTGATCGTCCTCGACAATCGATCACTCGGGCTTGTCGCCCAGCAGCAGGAGCTGTTCTATGCATCGCCCGGGTTTGGTTCGCGTTTCGCGCAAGCCACCGATTACGTCACTGTCGCCCGTGGGTTTGGCATACCGGCCTTCGATACCGGCGACGCGGGCGCGGACCTGGATTTCTGGTCGGGCGTGCTGATGACCCCGGGACCATGCCTCGTGCGCGTGCCGGTGGACGCCCGCGAGCAGGCCTTGCCGATCGTGCCTCCTGGCGCCGCCCATTGGGAGGCGATCGGAGGGTAGGCCCAAGCGCGCCGGCGAATCGCCTAGCCCTGAGCGTGCCGCGGCGGTATCGGGCATAATGGAGACCTTGTGTCCTTGGGGGAAATCATGCCACCGTCCGCTCTATCCGCTGTCGAATTCGCCTGCCGCATGCCTAAGGCCGAGCTGCATGTGCATATCGAGGGAACGCTCGAGCCTGATCTTGCGTTCGCGCTGGCGCGCCGCAATGGGCTCACCCTGCCGTTTGCCAACGAGGAGGCGCTGCATGCCGCCAAGGCATTCACCGATCTCCAGTCGTTCCTAGACCTCTATTACGCCTGCGCGGACGTGCTGCGCACCAGCCACGACTTCGCCGACCTCATGCTCACCTATCTCGGCCGCGCGCACGCCGATGGTGTCGTGCATGCGGAGATCTTTTTCGATCCCCAGACCCATACGGCGCGCGGTATCCCTCTCGCCGAGGTCATGGCTGGCCTCAATGCCGGGCGCGCCGAGGGCATGCGGCGTTTTGGCATCACGAGCCGGCTCATCCTGTGTTTCCTAAGGCATCTGAGCGAGGAAGAGGCGTTTGCGACGCTCGAGGCCGCCCAGCCCTTTCTTGATGACATCGATGGTTTTGGTCTCGACTCCTCGGAACGCGACCATCCGCCCACGCAGTTCGCGCGCGTATTCGCGCGCGTGCGCGCCTTGGGCAAGCGGGTCGTGGCCCATGCCGGTGAAGAGGGTCCGGCGTCGTATATCACCGAGGCCCTCGATGTCCTGGGGGCTTCGCGCATAGATCACGGCGTACGCGCCGTCGAGGACCCTGCGCTGGTCCGGCGGCTGGCCGCGGACGGTGTCGCGCTCACCGTCTGCCCCTTGTCGAACGTGCGGCTGCGGGTCTTTCCCGCCATGAAGGACCATACCTTGCCGGTGCTGATGGCTAACGGTGTGCGCGTGACGATCAATAGCGATGATCCGGCCTACTTCGGGGGCTACATGAACGACAACATCCGTGCCGTGCATGAGGCCTTCGGTTTCGACCGCGCCACCTGGGCGGCGCTTGCGCGCAACAGCCTGGAGGCGAGCTGGGCCGGGGCCGATGACAAGGCCCGCTGGATCGCGGCGCTGGAGGCGCTGGCGGCCGCCCCCATCCCATAATATATGATCGGCGCGCCGGGGCAGGATCGCTATCCGCGACCCCTTCGCCCAACACGCGGCTTGCCGTCACATCTTGCCGACCGACGTCGGGCGCGATCTGCCCAAGACGGCGCGCGAGATATTTGATGACCTGGCGCGCCTTGATAGGGCGCTTGCCGGCCTCAAGGGACTGAATCGCCGTTCCTTGAGCATCGCGGTTGCGGCCATCGCGAAAGATCCCGCGCCCGGTGTCCTGGGGAGGTGGAGGGCAGCGAGGCCATAAAGCCGGGCATCGTGGTGCCTTTGAGGGTCTCCATCCGGTCGCGTCATACGATCGTGATGGAGAGCGCCCCGGGTTCGCTGGGGTGCTCAATGTCGAGCGCTGGCGGATCGTGTGGCCCTGCTATGTCGTCGACCGCAAGGGCAGGCGGCCATCGCCCGCGAAGTGCATTCTGCGGCTATCTGCGCGAATATATAGGCGAGCCCGATCGGGGGGCTCATGAACGCGGGGCGTGATGCCAGGTCATTGCAAAACGCTACATCTTGCGGCTGTCTCCGGGATTAATCTGGACGGGCATAATGGTGGTTACGGAATACGGTGTCTGTTTCTTACGGAAAAGGAGCCTTTACATGTCGAAATCGCGATTGACGCTTGCGCTGCTCGGTTTGTTCGCCACGGGAACGGCGTTTGCCATGCCCCCCACGGGGCCCATGGCCCCGCCGCCCCCGGGGTGTCATGTCGTCATGCGCCATCGGTTCTTCCATCACCCCATGATCCCCATGGTCCTGCCATTGGCGGAGATGCGGTCCTACAGCCTGCATCTGAGCGATCAGCAGGTGAGCACACTGGCCGTATGGCATAACCGCCATATGCGTGTCGCGGTGCCGCTCATGAAGCGCCTGCACAATGACAGGCGCGCGCTCCATAAGGCCCTGTTGCAAGGCGACAGGCAGGAAACTATGCGTGATGTCACCCGCCTGGATCGCGACCGCGCGCGCTTGCTGGACCTCGAGGTCGCGCAGGTGCGCATCGTGCGCAAGACGTTGTCGGCCGATCAGTGGCAGAAGCTTGTGCATATGGTTCACCGCATGCCACCCATGCGCTTCATGATGATGCACCGCTGAGCGTTGGCTGGGGACGCCGGAACGATCGCGGCGAGTGGCGGAATCGAGGGGCTTGATCGGTTCGCGTGGAATCCGCGCTAATCCACGCGGACCTTCTCGGAATGGAGGAAGTCTCCCGGGGCCTTATGGCTTAACGATCATGGTGGGGGGTTGCCGCCACCCCGGATGATGAAAGAGACTTCGGGGCGGAAGGTGGCGGATAGAGGTCGTGAAACTCTTTGGCGGCTCGACCCCGCGCTTAACGTGACCCGCCGGACCGACTCGCACCCCG
>JAKBUS010000084.1 GCA_021841585.1 Pseudomonadota bacterium
TCGGGCTTCTCATCTATCACGAGACGCTCGATATCGTCCAGATGACAGGCATGGGCCTTGTTATCTATGCGGTAATGACGTTGAAGATGCTGGAACAGAACTATAGCCGTAGCGGGGGGGAAGCGCATGGTCGATGATGAATACGCCATAGACGACAAGATAAGCAACGTAACTCATGTGATCCTCGAGGAATATCGCGCCCTTCGAGGCGAGTTGATGTACTTCCTGGATCATCAAAGAAAGCTGCAGCAGATCCTCTTGACGGTATCCATAGGTCAAGCAAGCCTTCTCATGACAACGAACTTGCACATCGCGGCAAAAGCGCTCGGCCTTGCCATGCTTTTCCTGGCGCCCCTTGCCATAGTCACGTTAATGGCCCTGCAGCTTGAGGCGACATCCAAGATAATCCTTATCGCCGACTACATCCACAAGGGCATCCGGCACCAACTGAAGGACCTGTTGGGAGACAACAATCGCTTTTTTGAATGGGAGGAACACAAGGCGCGTACACGCCGCGTGGCAAGATGGCTGCTCAAGGTGCTCGACGCGATAAAGTGGATCGTTTTCATATACGGCCTGATCGCCTCGTTTGCGATTGGCGCTTGGCTTCTTTCTCGCGGCGACTATTCCCGCATCGCCGGGACCGACAGATTGTTTCTTATCTGGGCCTTCGTTATTGACGCCGGCTTTTTGATTCTTGCCCTCTATATCTCGTCGGCCTTTAACGAGGTGGACGGGGAGGCGTTACGCGCCCCAATCGATAATCGTGGCGCCACACCCTCATAGCGACGAGCCCAAACTTACGCGGATCGCGCCTACATCATGGCGCATGGTGGGGGTCTGTCGATCCGCGCTCCTCGAAGGTCAACGCCACATGCAAGCCCCCCCCATCTGCGTCTCCCCACAAAAAGGCCTCGGGTTGGCGTGCGCTGAGCGCGCGCAAAAGCGGCAGGCTGCGCGCCGCCGGATTACCGACGCGCAGCTCCTCGAGCGCGCTCTCTCCCAGGCGCGCGTCCGTCACCGGGTTGCAACGCCCCCACCGCCAGGATAATCGGGCGCCCACCCCCGACGGCCGATCCGCGGTCAAGGCCAGGGCTACGGCAAACGGTGCTATGATCTTGCGCACCGGCGCAAGGGCCGCGGGCGGCGGCAGATCATAGGCGATCAAGAGACAGGGCTGGTCGGGCGCGACTGTGGTCAAGGCCTCGAGCAGACCGGCCGCGAAGCTGTCGTCATAGGCCGACAGGCTGGTCGTTGGTGCCCGCGAACCGGTCGCGATCCCCCAGTACCCGCCGGCGGCGTTATGTACGGAATTGTGAAACAGGATCGGCGACAGGGCGATGGGCGGCTGCGCCAGCGCCCGACAATTCTTGTCGGCGATCTCGAGATCGCCGCTCGCGGAACTCAGCACTGTCGCCACCCCCGCGGGATCCCAGCCGGCGGCGCGCAGCGCCTGCCGTCCGACATCCAGGGCATAGCGCGCGGATAGGGGACAGCGCCGCGCCTCATTGGCGGAAAGCCCCTCGGCAAGCGGCGTGCGCACCCCGTCGGTCGCCCGATAGGCCTGCTCACCCGCCAATATGGCGCGCGCGGCGGCCGCGTCCGGAAGACCCGGGGCCAGGACACCCCATCCGGCGACATATATGTTCATGGGCGCCACTCGAGCGCAAGGCAGCAATTGCTGCCGCCGAAACCAAAGGTGTTGACCAACGCCCGGCGGATTGGGCCGGGTTCAGCGGAAAGCAGCAGATGGGACCGGAATCGCGGATCGAGCGCGCGCGTAGCGACGGTCCCCGGGAGGAACCCCGCGGCCATGGCCTCGGCCGTCAAGGCCACCCCGCACATGCCCGCGGCCCCCAACGTATGTCCGATGGCCCCCTTGGTGGAACTCGCCGGCACCGCGGCAAGACCCATGCGCGCCAACGCCATATCCTCGGCGGCATCATTGTGCACAGTCCCGGTGCCATGCAGATGTATATAGTCCACCGCCTCCGGCGCAAAGCCGGCGCCCTTGAGCGTCGCCTCGATAGCCGCGCACGCCCCATGCGCCTCGGGATGCGGGGCCGTCATGTGATAGGCGTCGGCGCTGTCACCGGTGGCCACCAGGCGTAGCCCCCGTGACTCGCCGGAATCCTCGGCTGACATCATGAGCGCGAACCCCGCGGCTTCACCAATGGCGATCCCATCGCGATCGGCGTCGAACGGTCTGGGGTTAGCCCGCGATAAAAGATTGAGCGCATGAAAACCATAGAGCGTGGTATCGCACAGACTGTCGACACCACCCACCACCACCGCCCGGCAGACACCCGAGGCAATGAGCCGCGCGCCGGCGGCAAATGCCTTGGCGCCAGACGAGCATGCCGTCGACACCACCAGCGCCGGGCCTTTCACGCAAAGATAGCGGCGCACGAAGTCCCCGCAGGAAAAGACATTGTGGGTCTCGCGGTACGGGAAGTCGCCGGCCAGTGCACCCCGCTCCTTAAAGGCCGGGGCCCGGTAAGCGGCCTCGGTGGCGGCGATCCCCGAGGTGCTCGTGCCGATCACCACCCCGACGCGCTCGGCGCCGAGGCTGCGCACCGCCGCGCCCACCGCCTGCGCGAAGCCATCGGTATCGAGCGCAAGCCGCGCGAGGCGGTTGTTGCGGCAATCATAGCGTGCCAGGGCCGCCGGCAGGACTACCTCTTCCAGGCCCGCGACACGCCCGATCATGCATGCCGTCTCGTCTGCCAGGTTGTGCGCGGTCAGCATCGACCGCCCACTCATGAGTCCGGCACGCTGGGCGGCCAGGCCGCGGCCGAAGGCGCTCGTGAGCGTGTAGCGCGTTATGGCAAGACCCCCCTTTATCATCATGCCCTCCTCGTGCCCGAGGACCAGGCGGCGGTAAAGAGGAGCGCAAGCAGCGCGCCCAGGCTTACGGTGAGGCCCACCGAACGCAACATCGCCACCGGCGCCGCGGCCATCACCCCAAACCCGGTTATGGTGGTGGCCGCGCACACCCATGGCGCCAGCGGCCGGCGTTCGGCGATAAGCCCATGGCCCCCAAGAAAGAGCGCGTAACCCATGCCGAGGCCGGCGATGAGCAGCAGCGCCACGAGGTTCAAGAGCGTAAGGCCCGGGCCCGTCAATACCAGCAAGGCGCAAGTGGTCACGATCGCCGCGGCCATCGGCAGCAGCAGCCGCGCGGCCTCGCGCGCCGATCGCAGACCGACGGCGATGACCACGGTCATGAGCGCCCCGGCGATGAGCGCATGGCGCAGAAGCGCCGCGCGATAGCGCGCCATGAGCCCTCCCACGGCGCGCTTCACCTCCACGTAGTGGACCCCCGCGACCCCGCTTGCGCGCACCGCTTGGGCCACGCGCCGGGGATGGCGCACATCCGATAGGTGCACGAACGCCACGCCCCGTTCATGGACACGCATAAGCAGCCCCCCCACCTGCATGCGCACCGGCGCCGGCAGATCGCCGGGGCGCAGCGCCAGCGCGTGCCGCGCCTTCGCGACCGCCGCCACGAATCCTTGAAAGGCGCGCTGGCGAAACGGCATGCCGGCGGCCGCGGCGCGCAGTCGCCGGCGCAGGACCGCGGGCCTCGGTAGCGCGCGCATCCTACGCCTCTGTGCCGCCACGCTGGGCAGGTACTGGGCCGCCATCTGGTAGCCCACGAGCGCGTGTTGTTGGCGCAGCCTTGCCAACACCGGCCGCAGAGCGGCACTGGCCACCAGCGCCTGCTCGCGATTGGCGGCGGTCACGACCACGAGTGACGAGAGCCCCGGCACCCCGAACGCCCGGCTAAGCCGCCCGGTCTCGCGCATCAGCGCGCGCGACGCCGGGCTCAAGGCCCGCAAGTGGTCATCCCACACATGATGGCCCCGCTGCCATAGGACCCCGGCGGCGGCCAGCGCCACGACCACGACAGCGATGCGCATGCGGCGCAGCGTGGTCGAAAACCGCAACGCGCGATCCTCCCATCGGGACAGATCGGCGGTCGGCTGCCATGCCGGGACCATGAACGGAAGGACATAGCGGGCCGCCAGCGCCGCCGCGGCAAGCCCTACGGCCGCGAACACGCCAAGCTGCACGAGACCGGCGAGATGCGAGGTGATCATGGTGGAAAACCCGATCACCATGGCGACCACGGCAAGCCCCAGGGCGCGCGCCACACGCTGCGCCGCACGCGGCACGCGCTCCCCGGGTTTGACATGCAAAAGCACGTAGGTCGGGTAGTCCATGGCGACACCGATCAGCATGGTGCCAAACCCAAGGGTCGTGATCGTAAGCCTCGGGAACACCGAACCGATGACCGCGGCGGCCACCACCGCCCCGCTGATAAGCGGCACGAGACTCACCAGCAGCGGTGGTCCCGAGCGGTAGACAAACCCTAAAATCCCCGCCACCAGAATGAGATCTATGATCGTAAGAATCTTGGCGCTACCGGCGACCTTGTCATTGGCCGCCACCGTGATCACCCCGGTGCCGCCGATCTCCAGAGACAGCGGCGCCTGATCCCTGGCGTGCGCGAACGCCGCGTGAATCAGACCGAGCGCGCGCCGTTGCGGTCCCACGGAAAACCCCGACGCGCGCGTCTTTGCAAGCAACAGCGCCGCGTGACCGCCGCGCGACACCCACACGCCCCGGCGCGAGCGCGGACCGCCCGCTCCACCTCTCCAGGATCGCGCCGCGGCCATGACCGCGCCCGTGGGATCGGCCAGCACCGGGCCCGCGTTCAAGCCCGCCGGAGACTCGAGGATGGCAAGGTCGCGCCGCAGATCGGCGCGCAGCGCCGGGACCGTCCACGCCATCCGTGGTGCCAGCAGATAACGATTGCGAAACAAGAATCCTTCGACACCATGCGCCATCGCCTGTCCGCGATCGGCGACCAAGGTAAAATCCCTAGTATCACGGCGCAATCGCCGGGTAAGCGCGCGCGCGGCATGCGCCCGCTGCGTTGCGGTGCCGCCACGGATGGCGAGCAGCAACAGGCGCGATGCGCCCCCTTTATGCAGGCCGCGCACCAGCGCCCGTTGCACGGTGCTGCCCGATCGTGGCAGAAACGCCGTCAGGCTCCCGCCCAAGCGCGCGGTACTCGCGATCAGCACCGCCAATATCGCCACGCCAGCCAGCCATGCGGCGGTCACCGCGAATGCCAATGGTCTGGCGTTCACGGAAGGATGCGCATGTCCGAGCTGTCACCGTTCGGGGCACGGGTCACGATGCGCGCAAGGCGCGCGCCATGTCCGCTGATTGCGACACTCACCAGCGCCCTCTTCAGGGTGGCAAGCCGCGGGCGCAGCACGAGCCGCCAGGCCTTGCGATCCCCGCGCAGGCGAGTGTGGAAATCGTGCGTAAGCAAGGCATAGTCCCCGCTCAAAAGCCCCTCGAACCCGGAGACAATGGCGATCACACCCGGATAACGGCCGACCGGCACCCCTCGGCGCGCGTGATCGACGAACAGCCGATTGCCGACGATCCGGTATACGGCCTTGCGCGGCGCGCTTTGGGTCATGATGAGGGTATCGGGCCTCTGGTACTCGAGCGTGCCGTGGGCGCGCACCGCGCGCCGCAGACTCGCCAGGTGGTTGATCTCGATAAACCGTACCTTACGATTCACCGTGTGCGCTATGGCCTTCAGTAGCATCGGCACCGTCCATGGACGATTGGCCGCGAGGGCCACCGCCGTAGTCAGGGTCGCGACCAGCGCCAGGGCGAGACGGATCGTTGTCCGGGACTTGCCAGAAGTCATAGAAATTAAACCAGTTGTCGGGGGCCACGCGACAGAACGCCCCCAGGGTTTGCGCATAGCGCGCCCCGAGCTGCCGCATCCATTCGTCACGCGCTTTTGCATCCGGGGCCGGCCCGCACAGGAATTCGAATACCAACTCATAGCGACATGCCCCATCGGCCGACGCGCGGTAGAGCGCGGTAAAGAAGAATACCGGGGCGCGTAGCACGGCCGCAAGCCGCAAAGGTCCAAGCGGAAAGTGCGCGGTCGGGCCGAGAAAGTCGGCGGGATAGGTGGCCTCGCCCGTGATCGTGCGATCGCCCATGAGCCCCACCAGGCCGCCATGCGCGAGAAACTCCCGCACCCGCAGGAGCGAGGCCGGGCCGCCCAAAGGAACGATCGAATCCCGCGCCTCAGGGTGCAGGACCGTCAGGGTCTCGTTCAATTGGCGCGACACCCCGGTGTGCATAATAACCTGGATCTTCAGCGCCGGGTGTGAAAAAGCGGCGGCGCGCGCCGCCTCGAAACTGCCGAGATGCGCGCCGAGGAGGATGACGCCCTGGCCCTGATCGAGGTAGGAAGCGACCGCCTCGAAACCGCGGATCTCATAGGGCGGCGCGTCGTGGTGCTGGGCGAGCAGGTAGACGCGGTCGAGGATCGTGCGCGCAAAGGTCAGATAGTGACGGAACACCCGCGCGCGCGTGGGGCGCCGGCCGTCCAGGGCCTCATAGTAGCAACGCAGGCCGGCGCGGCCCTCGGGCAGCGTCCAGAAGAAATAAGCCGTGATCGGCCACAACAAGATGCGTGTCGTACGCCGCCCCAGGCGCAGCGCCAGCACCCGTGCCACGCGTAGACCCCAGGGGCTCCCGCGTTCGCGCTTTTCAAACCACGCCTCGGCCATCGCCGCCCCTTACCCGCCATGCCCCGAAAGACCGTCGCTTGCGTTTTTTTAAGTCCGGCGCGCGCCGATGGCTGCGGCGAGCGAGCGCAGCGACGCGAAGATGACGGCGTTGTCCGGGTCATCGGATCGCAATTGGATACCGTAATGCTGGGAGATCGCCAGCGCGATCTCCAGCATGTCGATCGAATCGAGCCCCAGACCCTCGCGAAATAGCGGGGTCTCGGGATCGATGGAGTCCGCATCGAGCGCCAGGTTCAAGCTGCTCACGAGCAGCTGCGCAATCTCACGCTCAAAATCGGTTTGCCTGCTATTCACTGCGCCTGTCCTCTCGAAACCCAATCCATTTCCCTGTGCGGCGGGGTGGCCACCCGGTCGCTCGCCATGTCCTCATCCGCCATTCGCGGAGCGGAGGAACACCCACACTACCGCCGCCCCGACGATGAGCGTGTTTGATACCTTGAGCAAGGGGCTCTGGGTAAACGCCGCGCCCGCGTAATTGCGATAGCGCCCGAAGATCGCAAAATCGAAGGGGCCCACGTGCGTGCTCACGGCCGCCGAAAGCCGCAGCCCGGCATAACCACCTGGGGCGGAATAGGCCGGCCGTCCCGCGACCGCATAGGCCGCCGGCACGCCAAAAAAATACCCGTTGACCCCATGGCTGCGAAAAACGGGGCCAAAGCTTACCACAATGGGCCATGCGCGCCCGCGTGGGGTACGGGATTCGACGAACGCCGAGGTACTGCTGCCGATCGGCATGAGCTGCAGGCCCGGACCCATGGCCCAGCGATAGCGGGCGCGTGCGCCCAGCCACAGCCGCCACGCGTGCGGCCGCCAAGGGAGGCGGACCATGACATCGGGTCCCAGGGCAAAGGTCGGGTCGAGGCCCGGCATGCCGGCGCGCGCATCCGGCGTACCGGCCGCCGCCGGCGGCGAGCCGTTGGCCCCGAAACCGATGCTGACCGGGGAATGACGGGCCCATTTCGCGCGCAGGTGTTCGTGATGCAGGTGCAGCGTGGGCGATTCGTATTCGAAGTAAGGATAGGGGTAAGCGAATAGGTGCTCGCTGTCGGAACCCGGGTAGGCGGGCGCCAGGAAGAGCGCAAGCCCCAGACCGCCCCGGTAGTGCGCGGCCTGAGCCGCTTGCGCGCCGATCGCAAACACCCCCAGGACCATGCATCCTAGGCACCAGATAGCCCTGGCCG
>JAKBUS010000085.1 GCA_021841585.1 Pseudomonadota bacterium
CGTGGTTGGTCTAGTTCTCAAAACAGACAAATTAGTGTCAATTAAATTGTCTAAGAAGGAATTTGATAAGTACGTGGGTGAATGGTACGCGTAAATGCGCCCCCTACCGAGTTATTCAGGTAGAGGGCGCGGTGGATTAGACGTCTAAAAAGACTACGCCTGCTTAATGAATGCCGAGCGCCTTGAGTGTGGGCTCATTAACGTGTCCTGTAGACGCAAGGCCGTGCGCCCTCTGAAATCGCTTGAGAGCCGATTGAGTCGATCTGTCCATTTTGCCATTGACCATAAGGTGACTATGGTCCTTGTGATTCAAAGCGGACTGAATCGATTTGATCTGAGTCATTCCGCTGGCGTACATACCCATAGATGCCATAGCGGCGCCGTCTGGATTATTCATTATAGATTGGGTTGGTTGAGTCTGTACCTTTCCGTTCTGGTACATGCCCATAGCAGACATAGCCGGTCCATCTGGGCCATTGGTGCTGGTGGCGAAGGCCGCGACAGGAAGTATCGTTGCGGCAATGGCTACGGCCAAAATAGTACGGCGAACGGTAATGGTGTTCAAAGGTAAATTGTTTAACATGGTGTATCTCCTGAGGTATTTGTGAGTTCTGTTATGAACCCATACAGATGGTTAGTGGGGTTGTCATTTATCGGTAGCCGCTCATAGGCTGACCTCCTTAAGGGATGAGATGAAGGATAATTCGGCAAGTCGTAACCCCGCAATAAGGCGGGGGCCCTTATAGCGGTGGGTATGTTGGTGGCGATCAGATGGGGTTGTATAAACGCCCAAGGGTGGACGTGTGGTCGATGTAGCCGGGATAGGTTGTGCCCACAATGGGCGGCAGTGCGCAAATAATCCATAAAAATTCCTCGGACGAACAACAATTGCCACTGCGTGCAGTGGCCCCTAGTTCCGAGGAGGGTGTTAAATTAGAAGCCGATCAAAACGTTGATAAGGGGGAGGGGCGCGTGGTGCTTGGATTTGTGTTGGATGTTGACTGAATGTTACAAAGTGTTGAAATAGCGTGAATCGTCCAGCGATGCGGTATAGGTGGATGTGCCTCATACCGTGATGGGCTTTTACACCTAGTTGATGTTGGCACTGAATGTGACGGCACGTACTCATGCACAGATGGTGGTGGGAGGGTTTACCCACCCCCACAGAAGCGCCCATTATCATTCCGGGCATAAAGGGACAGATGACCATAGCTCCGTGGTCTATCGTGAGTGCCCGCGCTCCCTGGACCGGCCACAGCAAAATGAAGGCAAGCCAGCCCAGTAGAAGAATCCGCGGATAATGAGTTTTATAAACGCGCATCACATCCCTTCACCCAAAGGTCGCGTAACTACATCACGCGATTATGGCTCTGTCAATGGTAGGTTATATGATGGAGCTCTCGATTGTGCGCTGGCCCTCAGTATGCGCGACGGGACGTCCCAGTCGCCCTCGCGCCTTCGGTCTCAGCGCACTCTTTGTGCCTTCGCTCCCGCTTCGGCACGGCCGCGGCCATCCTGCGGGCGAGCCGTGCGCTTTTCCGGCGCACAAGAGGCTCGCCCACAATGACTGGACGGCGTATCGATGTCCTTGCAGGTGGCCTGCGGCCACCCGCCCGGACCTACGCCTCCCGCGGGCTCCTCGCCCTCGCTGCGCTCTCCATGGCTCGGTCGGCGGGTAGGGAGTCCAGTCAATTCCAATTCAGGTTTGAGTCTGAACGAATCCCCAAGGGGGCAGGGTCCGGGATTATATGCCGCATGTCTGGATCGACGGTTGATGGATTGGAAGAGCTTCTTTCTGGTCTCGTTCAGCCGTTCTGCTGCCTCGTTGTCGCTCATGGCCGCGGCGGTTTGATCGAGTTTTCCGAAGGTCTGTCACCGACCGCCCATATGGATCCATTCCGGGATCGCCTTAATGGCGCCAGAGTGTGACCGGCGTAATGGAGCCACCCTCGGATCGCCTTAATGGCGCCAGGCCAGGATCGGCCTAATGGATCCACGAGAGCCGCGCAAGCGGGCTCGAACTTCCTGTTGAACTTGCTACCTTCGCAGTTTTTCGACTGGGGAGGCGGCGATGACGAATCGGAGGTTCGAGATGTTTCAGTTTCGCAACGTATTGGTGCGCATGCGGCTTGGCGATTCCAACCGCGAGATCGCCAAGGCCGGACTCATGGGGCGGCGCAAGGCGGAGGCCTTGCGGCGGCTCGCAGAGGCCCGCGGTTGGCTCGATAAGACTTATCCGCTTCCCGATGACGCGGTGCTGGCCGAAGCCCTGCGCAACCGGCATCCGCAAGCGGCGCATCCCTCCTCGGTCGAGCCCTTCCGGGAGGTGGTGACGGCGTGGCACGACGCCGGCATCCAGGGCACGACCATCCATCAGGCGCTCATGCGCAATCACGGCTTTGCCGGCAGCTATTCGGCGGTGCGCCGGTTCCTGCAGGGATTGGCCGCGCAATCCCCTCAGGCGACCGTGATCCTGGATTTCGCCCCGGGCGAAGCCGCGCAGGTGGATTTCGGCGCCGGACCCCTTCTGGCGGACGCGCGCACCGGTGAGCTTCGCAAGACCTGGGTGTTCGTGATGACGCTCTGCTACAGCCGTCATCAGTATGCCGAACTGGTCTGGCATCAGGACGTCGAGACCTGGCTTGCCGCTCACAGCCGGGCCTTCCTGTGGTTTGGCGGGGTTCCCGCCCGGATCATCATCGACAACGCCAAGTGCGCCATCACCCGGGCCTGCACCCGCGACCCCGAGGTGCAGCGGGCGTACGCCGAGTGCGCCGAAGGCTACGGCTTCAAGATCGATCCCTGTCCGCCGCGCGATCCGCAGAAGAAGGGCCGGGTCGAGGCGGGCGTGAAGTACATAAAGCGCGCCTTCTTTCCCTTGCGGGAGTTTCGCAACTTCGATGAGGCCAACGAGGAGCTGCGCCGCTGGGTGCTTGAGAGCGCCGGCAACAGAATCCATGGATCGACGCGTAAGCGTCCCCTGACACTGTTTCATGACAATGAAAAAGCCTTCCTGAAGCCGTTGCCCGACGTGGCGCCCGTGCTGGCCGCCTGGGCCCGCGTCACGGTGCACCGGGATGCCCACGTCCAGTACAACCGGTGCCTCTACTCGGTGCCGTTTCGCCTCGTAGGCGAGCGCCTTTGGCTCAAGGCTGCAGCAACGACGGTGCAGATCTATCGCGATCACGAACTCGTCGCCGTCCACGCGCGCCTCTGTCACCCGGGACACCGGGCCACGGTGGATGATCACATGCCGCCTGAAGCGCTCGCCTACAAGCTGCGCGATCCGCAGTGGTGCCTGAAGGTGGCCGCCGGGGTCGGCCCCCATTGCCGCGCGCTCATCGAGCGGCTCTTCGCCGACCGGGTGCTCGAGAAGCTGCGCGCCGCCCAGGGCGTGCTGGCACTGGCCAAGACCTATGGCGCACAGCGCCTCGAGGCGGCCTGTGGCCGCGCGCTCGCCTACGACAACCCGCGCTACCGCACGGTGAAGACCATCCTCGAGAAAGGCCTGGACCAGCACCCCGATCTTCAGGCCGCGGCGAAAACGCCCTCTGCCGCCTACACCGGGCGCGGGCGCTTTGGCCGCGACACCCGGACCCTGTTGAACTGATGTCAACCACACCAAGGAGCAAAGCCCCATGAATCCGATGCCGGAACTGACCCCTTTGTTGAAGCAGCTGCACCTCTCGGGCATTCTCGACTCGCTCGAGCGCCGCAACCGCGAGGCGATTGAGAACAAGCTCGCCTATCCGGAATTCCTGGCTCTTCTCATACAAGACGAGATCGCCCGGCGCGAGCAGAAGAAGTTCTCGACACGATTGCGCCGCGCCAACTTCCGCTCCCAGAAGACCATCGAACAATTCGATTTCGACTTTAATCCCAAGGTCAGCCGCGCCCTGATCCAGGAACTCGCCACCGGGCGGTTCGTCGCCGAGAAGGTCGCGGTCCTCATCGCCGGGCCCTGCGGCACCGGCAAGAGTCATCTCGCCCAGGCCTTGGGCCACAGCGCGGTGCGCCAGGGATACGAGGTGCTCTTTGCTTCCCAGAGCCAGCTGCTCGGCGGCCTTCATGCCGCCCGCGCCACCAACACCTTCGAACGGCGCTTCCAGGCCATCGCCCGTGTGCCGCTTCTCATCATCGATGATTTTGGCTTGAAACCCTTGCGTTCACCCCAGGATGAGGATCTGCATGACCTCATCAGCGAGCGCTACGAGCGATCCGCCACCATCGTCACGAGCAATCTCGACTTCAGTGAATGGGGGGATGCGTTTCCGAACCGGCTTCTGGGTGCGGCCACTCTCGACCGGCTGCGTCATGGCGCCTACCGGGTCATCCTCGACGGCGACAGTTACCGCGCTCCGCGCACTTGTGCGGCAGCCCCAAAATCCTCACTTGCGCACAAGGCGAAAACCCTGCAATCTTAGATCCTGTTCGAGCCCCTTAAACGGCACTTCCCAGTGGCGCCATTAGCCCGATCATGGGTGGCTCCAATAGGGCGGTCGGTGACAAGGTCATGCCAGGCTTGAGGAAGACCCCGGCGGCCGGCAGTGATTTCAGCTTCTCATACGGGGTCATCATGTCCTGCAGCCGGTAGCGTTTGCGGGTTTTCCCCTTCGCATCCGTGACCGATTCGGCAAAGAAACAGGGCCGGTGGAAGTTGACGTAGGGATTCAGGAATTCCCGGCAGAAGGCGTTGACCTCGCTGGCGAAGCGCTGCGGGATATGGCTGTACCCCAGGTGCTTGCGTACGATTGCCCCGTTCTTGGTCTCGGCCAAGCCGTTGTCATTGCTGTGCCGGGGCCGGGATTTGGTAAACTCCACCCGCAGTTTCTCCAGCAGTTCCGCGACGGTTTTGTTGATGTACCCCGAGCCGTTATCGGCGTGAAAGCCGAGGATCTCAAACGGGAAGCACGCCAGCAGGGTTTCGATCACCGGCAGCAGGTAGGGCCTCGCTTAAGCGCTCGCAGGTGGCGACGATCTCGAACTGGGTCACGCAATCCACGGCATTGATGTGGTAAAGCCCCTTCACCCCGTCCTGATCGCCCTGGTGCACGGAATCGATGCGGATGAAGCCCGGACGGTGGTCGGGTGCGGGTGCCCGACGCTCGGCAATCGGCACGCTGTGGCCCCGGGTCTTCGTCCAGCGCCGCCTACGGACCGCATAGCCCCGGGGGAGCCCTACGCAGGTTATAAAGATGCGCCACCGAGATGGCAGCCAGGCGTGTATAACGGGTATCCCTGAAGACCGCCACGGCC
This sequence comes from Pseudomonadota bacterium, assembly GCA_021841585.1. GTDB lineage: Bacteria > Pseudomonadota > Gammaproteobacteria > Acidiferrobacterales > Acidiferrobacteraceae > Acidiferrobacter. Next base: position 5,257 of record JAKBUS010000085.1, read on the forward strand.
CGTTGCATGAGGCACTTGGTGGCCGGTCCCGAGAGGGTGCCGTGCAGCGCATCGGTCTCGGCCAGGAGGGCCACATCGATGGGTGTGAACTTGCGGGCAAAGCCCGGTTCAGGCGCCCTGTAGCGTTTGGCGAGGATCTCGCCCGCCAGCACACGGCCCACGAAGCGGGTCAGCTGCTGGCGGGAATAACCGGTGGTGCGCCCGAGGTAGCGCATCACGACCCCCTTCTCTGGCCGTTTAAGCTGCCGGTAGCCCAGGCGTTTGAGCACCGCGGCAATGAAGGCGTAGCGTTCAGTATCCTCGCCAATCGGCTCAAACCGCACTTCCTGTGTACCGTTCAAAAAGGCGCGTAGCTGCGCCACCGTACTGAGCTGTTGTTCGTTCATGTCGATCACCATGGGGGTAATGATCGACCCAGACCTCGGCGTTCAGACTCATACCATGTTGGAAGAGACTAGTCCTTGACTAAACCGAATGTTCGTTCTAGTCTAAGTTCATGTCTAGTCCTAGTGTGATCATTGTTGCGCATTCCCCCCCTCCACGCGAAGCGGTGCTGCGTACGGCACTCCAGCTCTTCACGGAGCAGGGTTACTTTAATACGTCGGTGCATGACATCGCTCGGACGGCAAAGGTGAGCATCGGTTCCATCTACCATTATTTCAACCCAGATTTTCCATTAGGCCCCTACGCCGAGGAAAACGTGGGCGCAAAACGGACGGGCAGAGAGTAAGGTCCTGGACCGGTCCCAAAGGCCCTCCATCCATTGCCGTTGGCGCATGGCGATCGCGAGCTTCAAGATGTCCTTACGGCCTTCAGTGGTGGTGTAGCCGGCCTTGGCAAAGAGTTTGTAGCGAAGGGTCTTCAAGGTGTGCTGGACATCTTTGCCGCCACTTTCTAGGACACTCGCCCGCAGCACGGCCTGGCGGAAGAGACTCATCAGGTTGTAGGCCAGAAGGGCGGTGTTGAGAGAGGCCTCGGTAGCCCAGAAATCATCCAAACAAAAGCTGTCAGCAGCGAAGTCGTACTTTAATTCCTTGATTCGATTCTCACAGTCGGCACGGCCGCGATAGAGGCGCCAGATCTCAATGGCGGGGAGATCCAAATCGGTCACCAGGGCGGCGAATCGATACTGACCCCACCGAGGGTCGTCTGCAAAGAGCGAGAGCATCTTGCCTTTCGCGTCCGCGCGGCGCGTAAGATGTTGCCGGATCCCCACCACGCGTCGCGGCCGGGACCAGCCCGGGGCCTGATAATCGATGCTCACGAGATCGATGCCGTCATCAAGCATCCACCAGCCGGAAGATTCGACCAAGGCCCGCTGGAGGGGTTGATTCAAGCGCAGGGCGATGATGTGGTGGAGCTCTTTCTGCTCCAATTCCTGCAAAAAGGCCTGATCGCAGAAACCGCTGTCGGCGCGCAGGAGGGCTATATGTTTGCCCCCGAGATTCTCGAGGGTGTTATCGAGAAACGCCGAGACATTGTTGGCGGTGTGACTGTTGCCGGGACGCAGCCAGCAATTGGCGATCATGCGTACATCCGAGATGAAGGCCATCAGGGGGTGATGGGAGGCCCGTCCCCGCTTGCTGGGGTTGTAACCTCGGACGGCACCCTCCTGGGTCCCGTAGCGTGTCATAACCGTAGAGTCCAAATCCAACGTCAACCCATCCACGGCGATTTGCGCAAACAGCCACCGATATAAAGCCCCGAAGACCTCTTCGTTTATCTCTTGTGAGAACTTTCGAAAAAGCCGCATCACTGCTTTGAAATTCGCCATGCGGGAAAAGCCAAACAGACGCTTCAAGACTGGGTCGTGACGGGTGACTTCCCCATGCTCAAAGCGATTGGCGCCACACCAAATGGAGAGCATGAACTGGGTTATCAATTGCTCGGGGCGATAACCCCGGTTACTGCCCGGTTGGGGAAGACCGCTTCCCTGTAGGGCGCCATCAAAATCGAGATGATCGAGCATCCGTTTCATCAGGCCCATGCCGCCCCAGGCCGTGATTTCTTTATCGGTAAATCGGAGTTCAAACCCCATGCACCCTCCGTACAGAAAAAGTGCCGCGACCTGCCGCTCAAATTTACCCCTGAACCGTAACGAACTCAACAGCTTACACTAATGGCTTCCATTAGGAATGGGGCCTAATGGAAAATCTGGGTTCAAGGATAAAGAAGGCATCGCCAAGGCCTTGTTCGACCAACTCGTGACGCGTATGGGCGCAGCCTTCGATACCATCGAAGGCGCGCACAAAACTACTCATGACCGTTGCCGAGCAGTGGTGGAGTTGCTCTTCAAAATGGCGGAGGAAGAGCCAGCAGTGATGATGTATATGCTGCACGCCCAGCATCAGGAATTCATGCCGGGGGAAATGCC
>JAKBUS010000086.1 GCA_021841585.1 Pseudomonadota bacterium
CGGTGCGTCTTGCTGACCTGTACTCAACGTCTGCCGGATCGCTCCGGCCCCTGGTCAACCCAGCTTGCTTTCCCAAGCTCCGGCCTTTAGGCCGGGGTAGTTGACCGGTTTAAAAGAAGACAAAATGAAAAATTACTTTGGATGAAAATCTAGCAGAACACGAGCCAAGACAAATCAAAGATAACGGACAAATTAAGTACGTTATCTAATGCAGCCACGGTACCGTGGGTCGCTAATAACGCAACCGGTCGCTACAAACGAATAGCAACGTGCTAGTTCTTGTAAGATCTCGACAGCTGTAATCGCAGGGGCGCTTGTGACCGCTCCCCAGTCCTGAAGGGTGCGGAAGGATGCGGACGGCGCGGCCGTCTTTGGGTTTCAGTGTGGTGTCTGCTGTTGCTTGGTGTACTAGTGGATGATGGGCCAACGCCATCACTCGGCAAGGGTTCGCTCGATTTGCTACGCGCCAAAGCGTCTGTGTGAAAACACAAGCGCTACCATTGGAAAGTGATAATGTTCCAAATAACCCGGGTCCAGGAGCGCAAATCCACCCACTTCGTCGCCGGAGAAGTCATGTCGATCTTTGCCCATCGGTTGCCATGCTTTCCGGGTACGATGCCATCCGCCCCGCCGCCGGAACGCAGCCGCAGGTGGATCACGGAAAACGCGCCACAATGTCGGCATAGACCCACGCCGCTCACCGTGTACACACCGAACACCGGACCAGTAACCTGGCCGTGCATCTGCTCCTGCTCGAGCTGCGAATTGCATGCACTGCAGTAACAGCTGAGATTCCCGTAAACAGAGCCGTCCAGCATATAGATCGGGAAGAACGAAGAAAGCGCCGCACCATCCCGCCAAAGCCGGGATTCTTCTTCGCTGGCTATCTGCGGAAGGTCAGTCAAAGGCATAACCATACGCGCTCCGACGCCCGAGTGACCGCAACGTATAGGGCACGGTGGTAGTCATCGGCACCAGACGTCCGGACCATGCCGTGCAGGTCGGCCAGATCCACCAGGGCGTAATGAAACGTGCTGCCCTGCGCCTTGTGCGCAGTCACAGCGTAGGCGTGCATCACAGGCACGCACGCGCGGGTGACCGCCCAGGCCCGCCGGAATCCTTCCGCGGAGCGGCGCTTTGGAGATCGGTACGCGGTCCAGGCCTCACGCGTCATGCGCTGATGCTCGCGGGGATCGTTCGCCATGAAAAACTCGATCGGATCTCCATCCGGCATACGGGTCCTGATGCGCCAGCTGGGAATGCGAAGGTAGGGGTGGACCATGGGTTCACAGTCAGTCACGATCATTTCAGTATTGTTCTGGACCAGAATAGCGGGACCGCGCTGTCCGCGGCCACCCGCGTGGGCACCATCCTCCGTGAGGGTGGGCTTCGGTAACAGCGCTTTTTCCCACACCTCGTCTTCAGCCAAATGCATTTCAATATTGATAGGGAACCCATACAGCGCCTCTCGCGCAACCAGCGTTTCCCCAGACCAGAATGGCGCAGAGGAGGACGGGCCATCCGCCAGACTTGTATTATACCTGGACGCCAGGCCATGATGGATAACGCGGTTGTGCTGGTCGACCACACGGTTGCGCCAGGCCACGACCCGGATGTCCTTCTCTGGGCGGCGCAGCCGCAGCGCCGTAGCACCTTCGCTCATTGCATCCGCGCCGGCCATGCGCACCGCACCGCCAAATACGTCGGCATGCGCAGTGACGTACTCCTGCACCGCATCGAGATGGAACACACCGCCCACCTCACCCTCGATGTACCGGCGGATCTCCTGTGCGAACTGAACGATCGGGTGAGGGCGGCCAGTGGCCTTCTGCCGGACGACCTCTGTCAGATTGTGGCGCGGGATCGCGAGATCGAACACGGGCAACTCCCGGCCACGGTCGTCGACATCGAGGTCCATCTGGCCATCATTGCGCTGAAGAGGGGTGTCCTCCACCGGGGCGAGCTGACCCGGGTCTCCGATGTACAACACCCGCGGCTTACCGGCGCCCTGGAACTGCGCGATGTACCGCAGCAGCAACGGGCCTACCATGCTGGCCTCGTCGATAAACACTATGTCGTAATCCTCGAAATAGGTGCCTTTGTCGAACCGGTCGAGCTCGAGCAGCATCTTGCCTTCCGAACCCTCCCTGAGTTTGAGCCCGAGCAGCGCATGCACAGTGGCGATCCGCGGCTGCGCATCGCCGAACTCCTCCAGCTTGGTGCTCAGCACAGCCACCGCCTTGTGGGTGGGCGCGCACACAGCGACGCTCAACCCCATGGCGCAGGCCGCTCGGACCAGATGAGCGGCGAGCCAGGTTTTGCCCGTGCCGGCATAGCCGGAAAGCACTTGGCTGGTGATTCCGATGTCCTGGCCGGCGCAGAACCGCAGCAGCCCATCGAATGCCGCGCGCTGGGGCACCGTGGCGTCGGCCGGCGGCGGCATGGCCTTGGTAGCCGATGTGGGTCTTGCGGTCCCGGCAGACACCGCCCTCTGCATCATGCCGCGGCCCTCCGCCACGTTTCGGGCATGTTCAGCCGGATCAACGCCGCCGCTGGCGGCGGCGACACGCTGTTGCCGCACATCCGCACCTGAGCGGCCTTGCTGAACGCCCGGCCATCGTGGCCATGGTCGATGCAGTACCCATCCGGGAAGCCTTGGGCGCGGTAGAGTTCCCGGGGGACAAGCATGCGTAGCCCGATGTCGACGATGACGTATGGGGTGCCATAGAGAGTCACAGTGACGAGCGCCAGTCTGTCCTTGGTGGTGATGGTTGCCATTGGGTCGCGCGGATCGGACCACTGACCACCTTCGCCGTAATAGCGCATCAGGAAGGCGGCCACACCCAGCGCGCTGGCTTCCTGTTCCGCAGACAAGGCGCATTCGGCCGGCGCGCTCTTGTCGCCACCTTCGCCTCGGCCGAACTGCTGCGAGAGGAGTGCGCTCACGAGGGCATGATGCTGACCACCAGCGCTGATGGTCATCAGAGGATCATTCAGGTCCCGGGCATCGCAGTTCCCTCGAAGGTGCGCGAGGTACGCCGTCACGATCTGCTGCTGGCTCCCGCTGTTGGTAATCGTTGACATGGGCCGCCTCGGGTCATGCCCGGGCACTCCGCGGGCATCGTTGAAGCCGCCGTTCATCTGTGCGAGAAACGCCGTGGCAAGGCTGTGCTTGATGCCGCCTTTCGGATGGGCCGTAATGGTATGCAGCGGGTCATGGATGTCGCGCGCCCGTTCATCGGCGCCGTAATGCGCGACAGGCACGATGAACGGATCCGCAGAATCAAGGACATATCGCCGGATACCGCGGGCAATTCGCCGCAGCGTCGCCTCTGCGAGCGGTCGCGACCGCTCGAAGATGGACGGGCAGGGGATGGTCCAGTCGATGCATTCGGCTGCAGTCCTCCATGGCGTCTGGTGTCCGGCGGGGCGCTTGGAGTGCGTGGGTGCCGGCCAGCGGGTCGGTTCGCCATCGCACCGCGCGATGAGGAACAGCCGTTCGCGAGTGGTCGGGGCCCCGAAATCGGCGGCACACAAGGCGCGCCATTCGACCACATAGCCAAGCGCGCGCAGGCTACGGACGAACTGCCGCCAAGTGCGCCCGCGCCGCCTGGGATCGGGCACCAGGAACTGATCCTGGACGGGCACCCGCTCGCCATGCGCCGCAATCGAGCCATCGAGCTTCACGACGCGCCCGGTCGCTGGATCGCGTTTCGCAACGAGTGGACCCCAATGAAGAATCTGCTTGACGTTCTCGAGGGTGATGACGCGCGGGCGCGTCTGCGCGGCCCAGCGGTATCCGACCCAGGACAGCGACCGGATCTTCTTTCGCCGTGGCTGTCCTCCCTTGGACTGGGAAAACTCGGTGCAATCAGGGCTCAAATGCAGTAGCCCGACAGGCCGCCCGCCGGTTGCCTCGCGCGGCGCCACCTCCCAGACGTCCGCGACGAAATGCTGCGCTCCAGGATGGTTCGCGGTGTGCATCGACAACGCATCGGGATCATGGTTGATGGCGATATCGACCGGACGGTCAAGGGCCTGCTCGATCGCGGTCGACATGCCGCCACCCCCGGCGAACAGATCCACGACAAGTTCGTAACCGGTTTCGCAGGGGGCTCGCGAGGACATGGGTAGGTGCTCCAAGATGACGGACTGCGTTCCATCATAGGCATCTCCTTGAAAACGCAACCAGCCAGCATGAAGTGACTCAGACATCTTCGACCTCATGCCTCTGCACCGCAGGTAAAGCCGCACCCACAACCAGCTGCAGCTCCTCCTTCCCATTCCAGACATTGACCTGCGGCCGGTACGCCAGCAGTACCTCATCCGGAGGCCGCTCGGCGTTGCCGAACTGTATGGCGCGGAATACGCGGCCGTCTTTCTCGATGGTGAGTGCCCGATGCGCATCTTTCAGGATGCGGCAATCCCGCACGCGGAACGTCCCGTGAAACAGGGGCTCCGGAAACCCGTTTCCCCAGGGTCCGCCATCGCGCAGCGTGCGGGCCAGCTCCAAGTCGAGATCCACACCAGCCAGCTCGCCGTCGCTCCAGACCACTTGGCGCAGAGCATCGTCCGGCACCATGCGTCCGACGATGCGCGGGAATACTGCACGGAAACGGTCCACCTGTGCGTCATCGAGACTCAGGCCGGCCGCCATGGCGTGGCCGCCGAACCGGAGAATAAGGCCCGGGCAAGCAGCGTCGACCGCCGCCAGAGCATCGCGCATGTGCAACCCCGGAATGGATCGGCCGGAACCTTTGATTGTGCCATCCTGTGCGCGGCACAGTGCCACGACCGGACGGTGAAACCGCTCCTTGAGGCGCGAGGCCGCGAGCCCGACTATCCCTTCGTGCCATGTCTCGCCAAAGAACACCAGGGCCCGCGCCTTCATATCGAACCCGTCAGACAGTCCGTTCAGGGCATCATCCACGGTGGCAGCCTCGATGGTTCGCCGTTCGCGGTTCAGTCCGTCGAGCTCGCGCGCCATCTCATCCGCCCTCCCCGGGTCGCGCTCGATGAGCAGTTGGATGCCGAGATCCATGCTGGCGAGACGCCCAGCGGAGTTCAGCCTGGGACCGGCGATGAACCCGAGGTCCTCCGTGGTCGCGGTGGCCACGTCCCGGCCGGCGACCCGGAAGAGGGCGGCGATGCCGGGGCGCACGCCGGCGCGGATACGCGCGAGTCCCTGGGCCACCAGGATCCGGTTGTTGCGCTCGAGCGGGACCACGTCGGCCACCGTGCCGAGCGCCACAAGGTCAAGCAGACCATCCAGGGCAACCTGCCCGCCAGAATGACCCCAATCACGCAACTTCGCCCGGACCGCCGCTACGAGATAGAAGGCGATGCCGGCCCCGCAGGTGGACTTCCAGGGGAAGGCGCACCCGGGGATATTGGGGTCGACGATAGCCGCCGCTTCCGGCAGATGTGCCGTACCGTCTGCACGGATGGCCGGACAATGATGATCGGTAACCACTACCGGGAGGCCGATCTTGCGGGCGTGCCTGATCGCCTCAAAAGCGGTAATGCCGTTGTCGACGGTCACGATGACCCGCGCGCCACCGTCCCGGGCGGCATCCACCAGGGCCAGAGAGAGACCATACCCCTGGGTGAAGCGCGAAGGGATGAGCACGAATGGCGGCGGGCCGCCAAACGCAATGATGGCCTCGTGGAGAATGGCGGTCGCGGTGGCGCCATCGGCGTCGAAGTCTCCGACTACGGCTATAAGGTCACCGGCAGTGATGGCCGTGGCGACGATCTCCGCCGCCGCATCGAGTCCGGCCAAAGCGGCAGGCGGGGTGAGCCGTGCGAGCCGGTATTCCAGTGCGGCAGCCGATTCGATGCCGCGCGCCGCGTACACGCGTGCGAGCACGGAGTGGATGCCGCTATCGATCAAGGCATCGCGGGTTGCGGGATGGAAGTCGCGCTCAACGATATCCATTATCTGCGCTCGGTGATGTACCAGTCCAAAACGCGACTAGTAAAAGCGGCGACTTTCTCGACACCGTCAGGTCAGTGGTACGCATACGGGTAATAATAGGCCTCCAGCAGAAAACGCAAGGTCGGTAGGGCGCGCAGAAACCGAACCGGAAGGATGGCGAGGGAACGCCAGAGCAATGTGGAGTAGCGAGAAAAACATACCCAACCACTCCTGGTGTTCTTATACGTGTAAACGCGATGTACGAGCCAGTATGCGGCAGGAGCGGGGTACGCGGCGGATGCGCTACTAGAGCACGCCATCGCGGATCAATGCGGCGACAGTGGAACTTCGCGCCTCCGCGTGAGATAAGCGACGGCGCATTGTTGCGATTGCGAGATCGAGTATCCGGGGGTCGGGGAGAGCGCTATCCAGGTAATCGCCCAACGTTCCGTCGCGGTGGTGGGCCCCTACCACCGCGGGGTCGAGGCCAAGATAGCCGGCGAGTTGGCGGATTTCATCGTCGGACATCCAGTCGGCATCGCAACAGACGGCCCCAAGCAGTTCGGTATCATCGAGTTCTTTGCTGCTTGCGGGTTCCGGGGCCCAAGGAGGGGCTACGGGCGCCCCTTCGAAGCCTGTCTCGCGGGCGGCGCGCTCGCGCGGGATGTCCGTCAGTCGCCGACCGGTCCCAATATGCGCACGCAGACGGTTAGCGTCACAGGACAGCCGTGCCTCGGGAGCCATCCGCTCAAGAACCTGGACCCGAGGGTTTACCCGACGGCGGTCGGTACCGAGACCCAAAAAATGGATGCGTTCCGGCGTGACCTCGGCGAGGAAACGCTCGAGCTCCGCCGGTGACACCGCGGCATCCTGGGAGGGAACCCCGGCCACAATTCGGTCGGTACCGAGCCGCGCGCAGACCTGCCGGTATGCGTCGGCCAAGGACAGTGCGCCGGTCTGCAGGGGAACGATCAGCGACACGCCGGCGAGAAGGTACCGATCAAGGACAAGGCGATGTTCTTCGAGTAGGGTGAGCGAGGCGGCCTGATCACCGACCCGGTCGGGCGCCACGATAAACACTCGCGCAAGATCGGGATCGGACATGTGGGCGGCAAGCTCCTGCCAGGAACGATCAGCCTGGCAGACCGGATTGGTGTCCGGGTTGAGGATGAGTCGCAGCAACCGGTCGTAAACGGGGAAGACGGCCCTCTGGAAGTCCGTGGCGACACCCCGACGACCGTCCGTGAAGGCCCCTGAGTCGACGAACACGGACCCGCTCATGCACCGGACGTACAGGGCGAGATACCCAAGCGTGAGCGCACGTACCTCCCGCGCGGAAACCCCGACGCCGGCACCGGCCATCATGATGCCCCAGGCGTCGTATATGTCATTGGCGCCGGAGTAAAACCGCTGGAATCGCGCTGTCGGGACGGGAAGGGATTCCGGCGCGAACAGGGAGGTTTGTCGGGCGCGCATACATCGGCTCGTGCATGATGACATCCAAACACATTGCCACCGCTCGATCAAAACGCAATTCGGCGCGCCGCTTCTCCACCATTACTCATAAGTCATAAATAAAGTCTACAATTCTGGAACAAAATGCCATCACGCGAACTCCAACCGCTCATGAAGAAAGATGGACGCACTCATGATCGAAAGACAAAAGAAGCCATCCG
>JAKBUS010000021.1 GCA_021841585.1 Pseudomonadota bacterium
GCGGGATGCACGAGCGTCAGTCGCTCCAAGGTCGAACCCATGAAGGCGTGGCCCGCCTCGTGCGAGCCCACATGGAAGGCGTCCAGAAGCCCCAGCGGCCATGATCGGAAACAATGGCATTCAGGGCAGAAATGGACCCCAATTCCTGGACACTAGCTTAGGTGGATATCTGCCCCTACAGTAACGCAACAAGGAGCAGAAATCCTATGAGCAAGACACGACGTAATCACGCCCCGCAGTTTAAGGCCAAGGTGGCCCTTGAGGCCCTGGCCGGGGAAAAGACCATAGGCCGTGCGGCCTACAATGTCCACGAGATCGCCGCCAAACATCAGGTCCACCTAAACCAGGTGACCCAGTGGCGTAGGCAACTCATCGACCAGGCGGCGGAGGTCTTCGGCAAGCCCGCGGGCAAGGCGCCCGCCGACGATTGCGAGGCGAGAGAATCGGGCGGTAGCGGCTTGATTTTAGGGCATTGTGTAGGCGTTTGCGTGAGGGTGCTTGGCGTGCCGGCATGGCTTAGGGTTAGCCCTGAGCCTGCCCGGAAGGGATATGGGTCTCGGAATCATTCTATCCCCTCTGGGGCATAGGCGTCCTGGAGGGTGTTACGTAGTCTCTCGCTCACATGCCTTAGCCCTTGCATAAGGAGCGGCGATGACAGACGGAAAGAAGATGCCTAAGACCCCCATGCTCGATAAGCTCGAAGGGGGACCTTGGCCGAGTTTTGTGACAGGCTTGAAGCGGCTCGCCAAAGACGAGTCCAAGCCCTATGCCCCGATGATGAAGGATCTCCTGGGTCAGCTGGAGCACTCCTATGAGACCCGGAAGGGCTACTGGAAGGGCGGCACGGTCGGGGTGATAGGCTACGGTGGGGGCGTGATCCCGCGCTTCTCCGAGGTGGCCGACAAGTTCCCGGCATCCTCCGAGTTCCATACCCTGCGCATCATGCCGGCACCCGGCATGCACTACACCACTGAGGTGTTGCGCAAGATGTGCGACGTCTGGGAGGAGTACGGCTCGGGGCTCATCGCTTTGCACGGCCAGAGCGGCGATATCATGTTCCAGGGCTGCAGCACGAAGAACGTGCAGCCGGCCTTCGATGCCTTCAACGATATGGGCTTCGACATGGGTGGGGCGGGACCGGCGTTGCGCACCTCGATGTCGTGCGTGGGCCATGCGCGCTGCGAGCACTCCTGCTACGACGAGCCGCGCGCCCACCGGCAGGTCATCAATGAGTTTCTGGACGAGATGCACCGTCCGGCCATGCCCTATAAGTTCAAGTTCAAGTTTTCGGGCTGCCCCAACGACTGCACTAACGCCATTCAGCGCGCGGACATGGCCGTGATCGGTATGTGGCGCGACGACATGAAGGTCGACCAGAAAGAGGTCAAGGCGTTCGTGGCCGAGCGCGGGCGGTCCTATGTCATCGACAACATCATCACCCGCTGTCCGACGCATAGCCTGAAGCTTGCCGACGACGACACCCTGAAGGTCGATAACCGCAACTGTGTGCGCTGCATGCACTGCATCAACGTCATGACCAAGGCCCTGCATCCGGGCGATGATCGCGGCGTGACCCTGCTTTTGGGAGGCAAGCGCACCCTGAAGATCGGGGACCTCATGGGCACCGTGATAGTGCCGTTCCTGCCCATGAAGACCGACGAGGACTATGAGCAGCTGGTCGACATCGGGCGCCGGGTCATGGAGTTCTTTGCCGACAACGCCCTGGAGCACGAGCGCACCGGCGAGATGATCGAACGCATAGGCTTCGCCAACTTCATGGAGGGCGTGGGCCTGCCGATCGATCCCAACATGGTCAGCCACCCGCGCACCAATCCCTACGTCCGCATGGACGAGTGGGATGCGGCGGTGGCCGCCTATGAGGAGGGTCGCAAGGGTCAGGGGGCGCATAACAAGGGGGGTCAGTCATGAGCGCACGCCGTGCCGTGGAGTCGGGGGTACCGGAACTCGACCCCTATCTGCATCCGCTGTTGAAGAAGAACTACGGGGCCTGGAAGTGGCATGACCGCCCGCGCCCCGGGGTTCTGCACCACGTGGCGATGAGCGGTGACGAGGTGTGGACAGTACGCGCCGGTACTCAGCGCCAGTTGGACGTCCATACCGTCCGCGCCCTATGCGACATCGGCGATCGTTATGCCGACGGCTTTATGCGCTTTACCTCGCGCAGCAACGTCGAGTTCATGGTGGCCTCCCAATCGCAGGTGGCGCCGCTCATCGAGGCCTTGGGCAAGGGCGGCTTCCCGGTCGGCGGGACGGGCAACTCCATCTCCATGATCTCGCATACGCAAGGCTGGCTGCACTGCGACATCCCGGCGACCGATGCCTCGGGCGTGGTGAAGGCCTTGATGGACGAGCTCCACGAGGAGTTCATCCACGAGCGCATGCCCAACAAGCTGCGCATCTCGACCTCCTGCTGCGAGATCAATTGCGGCGGCCAGGCCGACATCGCGGTCAATATCCAGCATACCAAGCCGCCGCGCATCAACCACGACGCCGTGGGCAATGTCTGCGAGCGGCCGACGGTGGTGGCACGCTGTCCGGTGGCGGCGATCCGCCCAGCGCTTGTAAACGGCAAGCCCTCGCTCGAGATCGATGAGCGCAAATGCATGTGCTGCGGGGCGTGCTATCCGCCGTGCCCGCCGATGCTCATCAACGATCCCGAGAACTCCAAGATCGCGATCTGGGTGGGTGGCAAGCATGCCAATGCGCGCAGCAAGCCGACTTTCCATAAGCTCGCGATCGCCAATCTTCCGAACAACCCGCCACGCTGGCCGGAGGTGGCGGCGGTCGTGAAGGCCATCATCCATGCCTACAAGGACGATGCCCATGACTGGGAACGCCTGGGGGAGTGGATCGAGCGCATCGGTTGGCCGCGGTTCTTCGAGCTCTCAGGCCTGCCGTTCACGAAGTTTCATATCGACAACTGGCGCGGCGGGCGCGGAAGCTTGAACGCCTCGGCGCACCTGCGCTTCTAGGCGGGAGGGGCGGATGAAGATCGGCATCCTGGTGAACGAAGGTCCGTACACGCATCAGGCCTCGGATTCTGCCTACCAGTTCGCGGTGGCGGCGTTGAAGGCCGGGCACAAGGTGACGCGGGTGTTCTTCTACCACGACGGCGTGCAAAACGGCTCGTCGCTCACCGAGCCCCCGCGCGATGATCGCCAAATCGTCGAGCGCTGGGGCAAGCTTGCCGGCCAATACGAGGTGGATCTCGTGGTGTGCGTGGCGGCGGCGCTGCGGCGCGGCATCCGCGAGCAGAACCTCGCCGAGGGCTTTCGGATCTCGGGGCTAGGCCAACTCGTCGAGGCCGGTATCCAGAATGACCGGCTCGTGGTGTTCGGGGATTGAGGGGGGGGGTATGAGCGCAGAGGACGGTGATACACCGGGCGTGATAAAGCGTTTCCTGTTCGTGAACCGCAAGGCCCCGTACGGCACGATCTATGCCCTGGAGGCCCTGGAGGTGGTGTTGATCAGTGCCGCCTTTGACCAGGATGTGAGCCTCGCCTTTCTGGACGACGGCGTCTATCAGGTGCTCGCGGGCAACGACCCATCGGGCATCGGCATGAAGAACTTCTCGCCCACCTATCGGGCGCTCGACGACTACGACATCACCAAGCTCTATGTGGAGCGCGAGTCGCTTACCGAGCGGGGGCTGCCGGAAGACGGCTTCGTGGTGCCGGTGAACGTCGTATCGCGCGCCGAGATGGCGGCGATCATGAGTCAGCAGGACGTGGTTCTGTCCTTTTAAGAGATCAGGAGGGGAGATGTTGCATACCGTGAATAAGTCGCCATTCGCGAGCGCGACGCTCACACAATGCCTGGGGCATCTCACCGACGGGGCGGCGGTGCTCCTGATCGAGGATGCGGTGGTGGGTGGGGTCGCTGGCACCGCGCCTGGGGCGCTGCTCGCCGAGTGCCTGAAGGGGCACAAGGTGTATTGCCTGGGGCCTGATCTCATGGCCCGCGGCATCAGTGAGGGGCGCTTAGTGAAAGGGATACAGACGGTGGATTACGCGGGGTTCGTGCGGCTCGTGACCGAGCATGACGCCGTGCAATCGTGGCTTTAGCGCAATCAACGGGGTAAGGAGTTCATCATGGCATACGAAGTCGACGGCAAGACGATAGCGGCCGACGAAGAGGGCTACATCGTCAATCTCGCGGACTGGAGCGAGCCCTTGGGGGCGCTCATCGCCAAGAGCGAGGGTCTCGAAATGACCCCGAACCATTGGGAGGTCGTGAACTTCCTGCGCGAGTACTACAACGAGTTCCAGATCGCGCCCGCGATCCGCGTGCTCACCAAGGCGATCGGCAAGAAGTTGGGCCCCGACAAGGGCAACAACAAGTATCTCTACGACCTGTTTCCCTACGGACCGGCCAAGCAGGCCTGCAAGATCGCCGGGCTGCCGAAGCCCACGGGCTGTATCTAAAGGTCGTGCGCGCCGCCGGGTCGGCGAGGGTCGATCGCGGCGCGCAGGCTTCCGGGTAGGGGGATCAGGAGGGCGTCATGTCGGCGTGGACCATAGGATATGCGGTGCTCTTGTATGTGGCCTTCACGGTGTTGGTGGGGGGCGTAGTCTACAAGATCGGGATCTATGCCATGACGCCGGCGCCGTTGCGCATACCGACTATGCCCGCGCCGCGCACGCGCAGCGGGGTGGCGATGCGTCTGGGGCGCGAGGTGGCGCTCTTTGCAAGCCTTTTTCGCGGCGACAAGTGGGCGTGGATCTGGAGCTATCTCTTCCATGTAAGCCTCCTGCTCGTGCTCATCCAGCACCTGCGCTACGTGCTCGTGCCGGTGCCGCAGTGGCTGGTGTTCGAGTCGCCCTTTGGCAGCTACGCGGCGTTCGTGTTGCTTATCTCGCTTGCAGGCCTCTTGGGCCGCAGGCTCATGATCGCCCGCGTGCGCTTCGTGACCGCACCGTCGGACTATCTGATACTGGTGCTGTTGCTTTTGATTGCCGCGACCGGGGCGCTGATGCGCTTCGTGGACCGCGCCAACATCGTCGGCTTCAAGGCCTTCATCCAGGGTGTCATGGCGCTGCATCTGGAGCCCCTGCCGCTAAGCCCGCTGATCTTAGTCCATGTGGCCTCGGTGGCGGGGCTCATGGTGATCTTCCCGTTCAGTAAACTCCTGCACGCCCCGGGGGTGTTCTTCAGTCCCACGCGCAATCAGGTGGATTCGAGCCGCCTGGAGGCGCAGGGCGCCGGGGATGCCAGCGCGGCCGACGTGAGCGCGCAGCCGCAGGCGCATGCCCCGGCGATGCGTGAGGGGGCGCGATGAGCGATATCGAGGTCCCGGTCCTTCAGGATTATGTGCCGACCCCGGAGCTTAAACCGGGGGCGATGAGCCACCTGAAACCCTTCAAGGCCTCGCCCGAGCACCAGGCGGCCCTGGGATTTCCGGGGACCTTGGTGGATGACTGGCAGGAGGTGGCGATCCGCAGGCTCGGGGAGCTCGTGGATGGCTCGCGGGCCTTGCGCGTCTATCTCGACTCCTGCGTCAAATGCGGGGCCTGCACCGACAAGTGTCATTACTTTCTGGGGACCGGCGATCCGCGCAACATGCCGGTGGCGCGCCAGGACCTCCTGCGTAAGGTCTATCGGCGCTATTACACCTGGGCCGGGCGCTGGTTTCCGTGGCTCGTGGGGGCCACCGACCTGACCGAAGAGGTGCTGGACTCCTGGTACAGCTACTACCACCAGTGCTCGCAGTGCCGGCGCTGTTCGGTGTTCTGTCCGTTTGGCATCGATACCGCCGAGATATCGATGGCCGCGCGCGAGATCCTAGATAGCGTGGGCGTGGGCCAGAAGTACTGTAATGAGATCCTGGGCAAGGTCCACAAGATCGGTAATAACTTAGGGCTACCGGAGCCGGCGCTGCGTAACACGCTCGAGGGCCTGGAAGAGGACGTGAAGGATGCCACCGGCGTGGATGTGCGCTTCCCGGTGGACGTGGTCGGCGCCGAGGTGCTTTTGATCACGCCGTCCGCCGATTTCTTCGCCGAGCCGCACATCGACGGGCTCATAGGCTACGCCAAGGTCTTTCATCAGGCCGGCATCAGCTGGACCTTGAGCTCACAGGCCTCGGAGGCCGCCAACTTCGCGATGTTCATCGGCAGCCGCGAGCAGATGCAGAAGGTCGCGCAGCGCGTGCGCGATGCGGCGATCGCGCTCAAGGTCAAGCGCATCGTGGTCGGCGAGTGCGGGCATGCGTGGCGCGTGGCCTATGCCTTCTGGAGCACGCTCATAGGGCCGCTCGACTTCCTCGATCCGCGCTACCCGCGCCCGCAGCACATCTGCGAGGTGACCGAGGGGTTGATCGCGCGGGGGGCCTTGAAGCTCGACATGTCGGCCAATGATGACAAGGTCGTGACCTTCCATGATTCGTGCAACGTCGCGCGCGCCACGCGCATGGGCGACCGCCCGGGCGGCCAGTTCACGGTGCCGCGCTCGGTGATCCGCTCGGTGTGCGCGCATTTCGTGGATATGGATCCTGCGACTATCGGTGACCGCACCTTCTGTTGCGGCGGCGGCGGCGGGCTTTTGACGGATGACCTCATGGAGCTGCGCGTGAAGGGGGCGCTGCCGCGAATGCAGGCCCTGAACGCGGTGGTCCAGGACAATAAGGTGACACACATGGCGGCGATCTGCGCGATCTGCAAGACGCAGTTTAGCAAGGTTCTGCCGTCTTACGGGCTGCCTCGGGAGATGGTGATCAGTGTCCATCAGCTCGTCGGGGATGCCATTGTTTTGGGTGCCAAAGACTAGCCGTCATATAAGGGGATGAGCATGGCCAATGAGACGCACACCGCGGAGTCGAGCCGCACCTTCCGGCGTTACCGGGACGGGGACTCGCAGCCCGAGTCCTGGCAGGAATACATCTTCAAGGCCGGCTGGTCCTACAAGTGCCCGGTCTATGTGCAGCGCACGCCGACCTGCCAGAACGGCTGCCCGGCGGGCGAGGATATCCGCGGCTGGCTGGACGTGGTGCGCGGCCTCGACAAGCCCGCCCAGGGTGTCACCTGGCAGGAGCATGCCTTCCGCAGGCTTACGCGCGCCAATCCGTTCCCGGGGATCATGGGCTATGTGTGCCCGGCCCCGTGCGAGGACGGGTGCAATCGCCGGGCGGTCGAGGATCGGGTCGGGATCAACGCCGTCGAGCAGTTCATCGGCGAGGCCGCGCTGAAGGCCGGCTTCACCTTCGCAAAACCGGCAAAGGAGAGCGGCAAGCGCGTGGCCATCATCGGCGGCGGCCCAGGCGGGCTTGCGTGCGCCTATCAGCTGCGCCTGAAAGGGCATGCCTGCACGATCTTCGAGTCGCGCGAAAAACTCGGCGGCATGCTGCGTTATGGGCTGCCCAATTACCGCACCCCGCCCGCCGTGGTGGAGGGCGAGATCCAGCGCATCCTCGATCTCGGCGTGACGGTCAAGACCGGCGTGCGCGTGGGCCAGGACGTGAGCTTCGCGGACATCGACCGCGATTACGACGCGGTATTCTGGGCGATCGGCACGCAGGTCGGGCGCATCCCCGAGATCCCGGGGGCCAATGCCGAGAATTGCATAGGCGGTATCGAGTTCTTGCGCGAGTTCAACGAGGGGAAGCTGCCGTCGGTGCCGCGCCGCATCGTGGTCATAGGCGGCGGCGACACCTCGATCGATGTCACAACCGTGGCGCGCAAGATCGGCGGGTTCTCGGGGATGAAGCCCGATGGTTCGCCGCTCACCTATACCGCCGACATGGTCACGCAGGCGGCCATCCACAGCGGCCAGAAGGTGACGCTCACCTCGGTGCTGCCGACCAAGAAGCTGAAGGCCGCCGAGCGCGAGGTCGAGGACGCGCGCTCCCTCGATGTCGCGATCATCGGCAACATCATGCCGCTGTCGGTGACCCTCGACCGTGACGGACGGGCCTGCGGGGTACGCTTTGCGCCCTGCGAGCACGCCAAGGACGGCAAGCGCGTGCGCGCCGCCGGTGACGAGATCGAGATCGAGGCCGATCTCGTGGTGTTCGCCATCGGCCAGATGGCCGACATGAAAGGCCTTGAGATGTTGGATAACGGCCGCCATGCCATCGCCCCGGGCCCCGGCCTGCAGGTCATAGGGTACCCCAAGCACTTCGTGGGCGGCGACATCATCGTGCCGCATCTGCTCGCGACCGCGGTAGGGCATGGGGCGGTGGCCGCCGAGGGCATCGATGCCTTCCTGAACGGCCAGCCGGTGGCGCGCCGCCCGCACGTCGACAAGCGGCATTTCGAGATCCGCGAGGGGCTACCGAAGGACGCCAAGCCCGTGGACGGCATGGTGACAAGCCCAAATGCGGTGCACAACTTCGAGAACCGTGCGCACCGCGAGGTGATCGAGGCAGACGCTTTGTTCCTCGCGCACTTCGCCACCACCCCGCGCATAGAGCGCACCGAGCGTAGGCTCTCCGAACTGTTCGCCGAGGGTGGCACGCGCATCGCCGTGCTCGACGAGGCGCAGGCGGTGGCCGAGGCCAAGCGTTGCATGAGCTGTGGGTTGTGCCTTGAGTGCGACAACTGCGTGGTGTTCTGTCCGCAGGTGGCGGTGAAGAAGGTGCCGCGTGACCAGAAGGCGCTCGGCTACTACGTGACCACCGACTACACGCGCTGCATAGGCTGTCACATCTGTGCGGATGTGTGTCCAGCGGGCTACATCCAGATGGGTCTGGGGGAGTGACATGCACGCTCGCGCGGGGGTGCTGGCGGTCCTTTTGGTGGTGCTCGCGTTGGGTGCCGTGTGGGCGACCCACCAAGGTCCCGTGCCCATGCCGGTGATCCCGCGCGCCCCCGGGCACTGTGTGCTGCCGACTGCGAGCATGCGCCGCACGCACATGATGCTGTTGCGCGCCGTGCGCGAGGAGATCGTGCGGCATGACGCGCGCGACACGCGCTTTCGGATCACGCATTGCGTGGCCTGCCATGTCGAGCATACCGCGAGCGGCCAGCCGATCCCGGTAAACGCCCCCGGGCAGTTCTGCGCGACCTGTCATACCTACGTCGGCGTGCACATCGATTGCTTCGCGTGCCACGCGGCGGTGCCGAGGAATCCCATGAAATTCGGTGGCATCGGCGGTTCGAATTCGGTGCAGGCGGCGTTTCGCATCCCACAAGCGCTGCGGGGCCGCTTTCTGTCCGGTGGCGCGGGAGGGGGACGATGAACGACGAACGACGCGGCCAGCCGTTGATTGACGCCGTCGCGGGAGACGAGGCGCCGGATTCCGCGCGCCGTCGGCTCCTGAAGATGGCCGGGGCGGCGGTGGCCCTGACGCTCGCGCCGGGGGTCACGGTACTCGCCCGGGATCTGGTCCTAAAGGGCGGACGCAAGGCGAGATCGCCGGTGCGCTATGGGCTTTTGATCGACGCCAATGCCTGCAAGACCGGGTGCGACGCCTGCGTGCGCGCCTGCCAGGACTACAACGGCCTGTCGCACGACCCGGGACCGGACAATGCCCAGTGGATCCGCAAGGTCACGATCACCGATCCCGGCACCGGGTTTACGCGCAGCTTTCCGGTCATGTGTCAGCACTGCGAGGACGGGGCGTGCGTGGACGTGTGTCCGACCGGCGCCTCGTTTAGGCGTCCCGACGGCATCGTGCTCGTGGACAAGCACCGTTGCATCGGCTGCCGCTATTGCCTCATGGCCTGCCCCTACAAGGCGCGCTCGTTCGTGGGGCGCGTGGTGACCGACCAGCGGCCCTGGGCGCCGCGCGGCAAGGGCACCGCCGAGGGCTGCACGATGTGTGTCGAGCGCGTGATGGCGGGCAAGCAGCCGGCGTGCGTGGCGGCCTGCCAGAAGGCCGGCCACAAGGCCATGATGTTCGGGAATCTGCATGACCCCAAGAGTGCGATCGCGGTGCGGCTCTCGAAGGTCGCGACCACGACCATACGCGCCGACCTCGGCATGGGGCCAGGCGTGCACTACCGGGGGATTTAGGGGTGGCCAGCGGGACCGGAGGAATTATGACGAAGGTGGCCTATCGGGAGATCGCCGGGCAAAGCGCCGGCTACTGGGCAGCGGTGGTGGCATGCGCGCTCATGGCGGCGGTGGGCGTGGGCTCGGCGTTCTACATGCGCGCGGAAGGTCACCACGTGACCGGCATGAATAACCAGATCGTATGGGGCATGCCGCATGTGTTCGCGGTGTTTTTGATCGTCGCCGCCTCCGGGGCCTTGAACGTCGCCTCGATCGCCTCGGTGTTCGGGCGTAGCCTCTACAAGCCCCTGGCGCGCCTGTCGGGGCTGCTCGCGATAGCGCTGCTCATCGGCGGTCTGTGGAACCTGGTACTCGATCTCGGCCGTCCCGGACACATCCTGGCGGCGGTGCTGTACCCGAATTTTCGTTCGATCTTTGCGTGGAACATCTATCTCTATACCGGTTTTTTGGTGATCGTCGGCTTTTATCTGTGGTTCATGATGGAGCGACGCCTAAACCCCCACACCCACAAGGTCGGGGTGCTTGCCTTCCTGTGGCGCCTGGTACTGACAACTGGTACCGGGTCCATTTTCGGGTTCCTCGCCGCGCGTAGTGCTTATGACTCCGCGGTGTTGGCGCCCCTTTTTATTCTCACGTCCTTCGCCTTGGGCCTTGCGATCTTCGCGCTCGTGCTGGTGGCGGGGTTCGAGACCTTGGGACGGCCGGTGGGCGCACGCCTGCTGGCGCGCCTGAGGCAGCTTTTGGCGGTGTTCGTGGCCGCCGTTTTGTATTTCGTGGCGGTCTACCACCTGACCAATATCTACATGGCCGGCCATCGGGGCATCGAATCGTTCGTGCTCCTAAACGGCGGTATCTACACGGGACTTTTCTGGCTCGGGCAGGTCGGCATCGGCGGGGCGGTGCCGCTCGTGCTATTGCTGCGCCGCGTACCGCGCGATGACACCACGCGCTTGCGCCGCTCGCTTTTGGCGGGCGCGGCGGCGGTGGTGGCGGGCGGGCTGTGTCAATTCTACGTGCTCATCATCGGTGGCCAGGCCTACCCGCTCAAGATGTTTCCGGGGATGGTCGTAAGAAGCTCCTTCTATGACGGCGTGGTGCACAGCTACATCCCGCGCTGGCCGGAGACGGTGCTGGCGCTGAGTGGGGTGGCGGTCGCCGCCCTCATCGTCCTGATCGGCGTGCGCCTCCTGCCGTTTTTGCCAGAGGGCCTCGCAGACGAGGTGGTGAGCGCGCATGGCGCGCGGCCGCCGGCGGCGGAGGCCGAGACCGCTAAGACCGCGGTGGGCGCATGACCGCGCGTGTGTATCTCTCGGCCGCCCACAAGTCCTCGGGCAAGACCACGGTCTCGATAGGTCTCGCGCGCGCGCTCAAGGACCTCGGGCACGTCGTCCAGACCTACAAGAAGGGCCCCGATTATATCGATCCGTTGTGGCTGACCGCGGCCTCGGGACGTGCCTGCCAGAACCTCGATTATCACACCATGGACGCAGGCGAGATCGGCGCGCTCTACGAGCGGGCCGCGATCGGCGCCGATTGCCGGTTGATCGAGGGGAATAAAGGGCTCTACGACGGGGTGGCGCTCGATGGCAGCAACAGCAATGCCGCGCTCGTCGCCCAGCTCGCCACCCCGGTGGTGCTCGTGATCGACTGCCGGGGCGTGAGCCGCGGCGTGGCGCCGCTTGTGATCGGCTACCGGCACTTCGATCCGTCGATAGCGATTGCCGGCGTGGTGTTGAACCGCGTGGGCGGGGCGCGTCACGAGGGCAAATTGCGCGCGGTGTTGCAGGAGTATACGGACGTGCCGGTGCTCGGCGCGGTGCATGAATCGGCGGACCTCGCCATCACCGAGCGGCACCTGGGGCTCGTGCCGAGCGGCGAGTGGGAGGGGGCCGAGGCGCTTATCGCGCGCCTGGGGCGGGCAGTCGCGGCGCAGGTCGATGTCGAGGCGATCGCGCGCTTAGGTGAGGATGGGCGCCCGCCCCAAAGCGTACCGGCCGCGCGCGCCGGGGGCCGGGACGTGCGCATCGGCATCGCCCGTGACCGGGCGTTCAGCTTCTATTACCCCGGCGATCTCGAGGCCCTGGAGGCCGCCGGCGCCGAGCTTGTGTTCTTCGATACCCTGAACGATACCCGTCTACCCGAGGTCGACGGCCTGTTCCTGGGGGGCGGGTTCCCCGAGACCGAGGCCGACTTGCTTGCCGCCAATACCGCCATGCGCGCGGCCATACGCGCGGCGATCGAGGATGGACTTCCCACCTACGCCGAGTGCGGCGGGCTCATGTATCTCACGCGCGGCCTCAGCTACGAGGGGCGCACGCACCCCATGGTCGGCGTGATCGCCGCCGATACGGTCATGGAGGCCAAGCCCGCGGGGCATGGTTATGTGCGGCTTGCGGCCACGGCCCACCACCCCTGGGCGCGCGGGGCGCTCGACCACGGTCCGCTGCCGGCCCATGAATTCCACTATTCCCATCTCGTGAATATCGCCCAGGACACGACCTACGCCTACGAGGTCACGCGTGGTACCGGCATCTCCAAAGGCCGCGACGGCATCGTGTACAAGAACCTGCTGGCGGGCTACGCGCACCTGCGGGATGTGGCAAGCTGCCCGTGGACCGCGCCGTTCGTGGGCTTCGTGCGCGCGGCGCGTGCGCGGCGCCTGTCCCCGGCCTGGGCTCGGCCTGTGCAAACAGGCGAGGCCCGCCATGCCCAAGCCTTATGACGTCGCGGTCATAGGTTGCGGAGCCGGGGGCTATCAGGCGGCCATTAGCGCCGCGCAGTGCGGGGCACGGGTGGTACTGATCGAGCGCGAGGGGGCCGGCGGGGCCTGCCTTAATCGCGCCTGCGTGCCGAAGAAGGCCGTGGCGCATGTAGCCTCGGTACTGGCGGTGGCGCACGGCCTGCTCGGGCGCGGGCTTGCCGGCGGCATGCGCGGCGACCTTGCGGCGATGATGGCCCATGAGCAGGCGCTGGTCGCCGATCTGCGCCGCGGACTGCCGCAGCGCTTAAAGGCGCTTTCCATCGATATGGTGACCGGGCACGCGCGGCTTGTGAGCGCGCATGGGATCGCCGTGACCGGGGAGCGTGGGACCGCGACCATCGAGGCACGGCGCGTGATCCTGGCGGCTGGCGCCCGCCCCCGTGCGCTCCCCGCCTGCCCCATAGACGGCGAGCGCGTGGTCGCCGCCGACCGCCTGATCCCCTTGCTCGCCTGCGAGCCCCGGCGGCTTCTGTGCCTGGGTGGCGGGGCCACCGGGGTCGAGGCCGCGTTCCTGTTCCGCGCGTTCGGCGCGGAGGTCACGCTCGCCACCCGCGGGGAACGGCTGCTGGCGAGGCCCATGATCTCGGAGCGCGCCGCGCGGCTCCTGGAGCGCCGGCTTTCGGAGTCGGGGGTGACGATCCTAAAGAAGGCGTCGGTGAGCGCCACCCAAGTCGATGACGCCGGCGTGACGTTAAGCTTTCAGGATGGACGCGAGGGGCGCTTCGATCGGGTGCTGGTGGCGGTGGGCTGCGTGCCGCGCGCCGATGATATCGGCTACCGCGCCCTTGGGGTGCAATGCGACGGCGAGGGCTTCGTGGCGACCCGCGAGACTTTGGAGACCAGTGTGCCCGGTATCTATGCCGTGGGGGACATGAAGGGCGGCCCGATGACCGCAGCCGCGGCCCTGCACGATGGGCGCATTGCCGGCGAGAACGCGGCACTCGATGGCCACAGGCGGCGTAACTACCACCAGGTGCCGATGGTGATCGACTCGATCCTGCCGTTGGCGGCCGTGGGGTTGTCCGAGGATTTAGCCGAGCGCGCCGGGTTCGCGCCGGAGGTGGTCTATATTCCTTATGGGGCGTCGGTGAAGGCCCGTACCCAGGGCGCGAGCGCGGGCTTCATCGAAATCGTGCATGATGAGGAGACCGGGCAGATGCTGGGGGGCTGTGTCGCCGGGGGTGGGGCCGATGAGCTTGTGCACCTGGTGCTCGCCGCGTGCCGCTCGCGCCGCGGCCTATGGTCGCTTGCCGATCTCGATTATGGACATCCATCGTATGGCGAGGAGCTGGGGGCGGCGGTGAGCGCGCATCTTGCCGGATTCATGCGCTCGCGGCCCACGGTATTCCGGCCGGGGATCTACGCATCCGGGGATTGAAGACAGGGTTTTCAGGATTCGAACGCAGGGACGGGGAAGGGTATAGTGGCCCATGTATAGGGATTGGCGGGGCTTGGGCGCGAGGTCAACATGGAAGGGTCCTTTTGGCAGAGGATCGGTGTTTTGGATAGGCGCGGTGGCGTCGATGGCACGCCGCCGGCCAGCGGCTGGGCGCGGCCCAGGCGGCTGTGGCTCATGTGGATGGCGCCGACCCTGCTCACGGGCCTGCTCGCCACGGCCATGGTCGCGGTAGCGCTCGATGGGGGCTCGCATCCCGTGCTGACCCACGATCTGGCGCTCGCCGCACTCGCCGCCGCGCTCTTGGTGGCGGCGGTGCTGTGGGTGGCCACGGTGCGGTCGCTGTGGCGGCCGCTCGCCCATTTGCGGCGTTGGGCGATGCGCGTGCGCGATGGCAATCTCTCGGCGCGCATCCCCGAGGATCGCGCGGTGGGTGAGTTTGCGGAACTGGCCTCGGATGTGAATGCCCTGGGCGAGCGCCTGAAGACCCTCACACAGGAGCGCGCCGGTGGGGACTCGCGGGTGATCGCCCGCTGGCTCGCGGTCCTAAACGCCATCACCGCCGGTATCGCCTCCTCCCAGGACCTAGACGAGCTCCTGCCGCGGTTCCTGTTTACACTGCATAGCGCGGGCGAGGTGCGCGGCGGGATCGTGCGGCTCCTGACCGGCGATGGCCACCTGCGACTGGTGGCGAGCATCGGGCTGCCCGATGACATCGTCGAGCACGAGCGGCGTGTGGCGCTTGATTGTTGCCTGTGCGGGCAGGCGGTGGGACGCAGGACCCTGAGCGTGGGCCAGGACCTGAACGCCTGCTGCACCTCTTGGGGCCAGAACCCGTTCCCGGACGAGGACCTCGTGCTGCTTGCCATCCCCTTGCGCTACGACGGCCGCGTGGTGGGGCTTTATAACCTGTTCATGGAGCGCGCGCGCGTCATAGGGCAAAGCGACGTCGAAGATCTCCTGTTGGGGCTCGGCCAGCACCTGGGGGCGGCGATCGAGAAGATGCGCCTGCAGGACGAACGCCGGCAGCTGTCGCTCTTGCAGGAGCGCATGGCGATCGCCCACGAATTGCATGATTCGCTCGCCCAGACCCTGGCGAGCCTGCGCATCCAGGCCCAGGTCCTGGGCGAGACCATAGAGCCGGATAGCTATTCGGCGACGCGTACCGAGTTTGCCCGCCTGAGCGCCGGTCTTGAGATCGCGCATAAGGAGGTGCGCGGGTTGATCCGTAACTTCCGCGCCGGCGGTGCCGAGGGCGGGCTGTTACCGGCGCTGGACGCGGCTATCGCGCGTTTCAAGGAGGAGACCGGTATCCCCGTGTATGTGCAGAAGGATTGGCACGGGGCGTTGCCGGTGACCCACGAGACCCATGTCCTGCGTGTGATTCAGGAGGCCCTGGCCAATATCCGCAAGCACGCCCATGCGCAGACGGTGCGCGTGCTGCTGCAGTCCGAGGCCGGCGGGGATTATAAGGTTCTGATCGAAGACGATGGCGAGGGCCCGGTATCAGCGGCCGAGCGCGCCGATCGGGATGATGGGCACTTCGGACAGACGATCATGCGCGAGCGCGCGCATGCGATCGGGGGCGAGTTGCGCGTGGAGCACGAGGCCGGGGAGGGCACGCGAGTATGGCTCACATTCCCCGATCCGGCGCGCGTGACCGAACGGGCGGTGGCGGTGGCGGAGGTGGCGCGGTGAAGGTGTTTTTGATTGACGATCATGCATTGTTCAGGAGCGGGCTCGAGCACCTGCTCGTGCGCCGCGGCATCGAGGTGGTGGCCACCAGCAACGACGGCGAGCAGGCCCTGGCGCCTATCCAGGCGACCTGCCCCGATATCGTCCTACTCGACATCCGCATGCCCCGGATCGGTGGCATCGAGACCTTGAAGGCGCTGCGCGCGGGCGGCGTGACCGCGGCCATCGTCATGCTCACGACCTCGAGCGAGGAGGCCGATCTCGTGGCCTCGCTGCGCTACGGGGCGCGCGGCTATCTCTTGAAGGACATGGAGCCCGATAGCCTAGTTGCGGCGCTCGCGCGCATCGAGGCCGGTGAGATGGTGGTGGCCCCGGAGTTTGCGCCGGTGCTCGCGCACTTTATCCAGAGCGGACCGCAGGCCCTGACCGCCTCGCACGCCTTCAGCGAACTCACTCCCCGCGAGCTCGAGATCCTGGGCCACCTCGGCGACGGCCAGAGCAACAAGCTGATCGCCCGTGATCTCGGGATATCCGAGGGCACCGTGAAGCTCCACGTCAAGGCCATCCTGCGCAAGCTCAAGCTCACATCTCGTGTCCAGGCGGCGGTACGCTCCGTGGAAGAGGGTTTGAGCCGCAAGGGCTAAAATCACGGGGTGGGGCGGTATTGGACGGCACCCGGTGCCCGATCGTGAGGGCGCCTTTCCTGTCGCCCTACGGGAAGCGGCGGGCCGGCCCGGGCGCGGGTCGCGAACGGGGCTTTTCAGAGTCCCGGTATCCGGCATGACGCAAGGCTTACGGCGCAAAGCGCCGGGCCCCGTCGGTCCCTGCCCACAGGCCTGCTCGGCGCACTCGCCCGGCCTCGTGAGGGCGATGAACGGCTATTAGACCGTTCTTCCCGTCTGAAACCGGTTTTCCTTGATATTTCAGTTGGCTATCTGGACAACGCGGTTCCTCGTACAGTCTACACCGGGAAGCTCGCCACGCACCCTTCGCCACTAGGTAGGGGAGGTTGGCGCGCTTGGTGTATGCGGCGGTGTTTCGAGGCGCGTGGTTGGGCGTAGGGGAGCACCTTGGGGCTTGCGCCTATCTTGGGCGAAAGCGCCGGGCCGAGGGAGCGCATGAATGTCTAGCTGAGTGTGTGCTTCGCTAGCCTAGCGGAGGGCCAATGTATGGGGCATATGTGGCAGGATGCGCCGGTTTACTGCGTGCTGGCTCAGGTGCGGTTCAATCCTATCCTGAAACTCGACTCCTTTGTTGGCGCCATTCAAGACTCCTTGCGCCGCGAGCATCCAGACTTTCCGCGTGTAACGACCATGACGCTGGTTGTTGCGCCAAGCGGGGTGGGGTGCGTGCCCCACCACAACCGACTTTCGAAAATCGTTATCTGCTGAAGAATAGGGACAAAACGGCGGGCTTATAGCCTCGATACCGCCTCGCTTGCCTTTCAGTCAACAGACTATCCGAGGCTTGGCGTTTTCCGGGGCGTCTCTCAAGGGCCTTGCTGCCGTAAACGATGCGGTCGGGCCGAGCTTTGTCGAGCGGGCAGGAATCCGTTACTTGAACGCCGTGTATCCGGGGCCAGGAGCGGCGCTAGGCGCCCATCTCATACCGGAGGTTCGGGGGCTCACTCAGAAACGACAGGGGACTTTGACGCATACCTTCTCCAAGACGCGAACCGCAGAAGGCGCGGGAGCATGAGAGGGTGAGGCGCGGCCTTGAGGGCAGCGTTTGCGCCGCTAGCGCGCCCAGGAGGCGATTGCCGTCCCATCGTGCGCAGACGAGAGGTGATCGCCCCGTTTGTCGCCGCTTGGACGGATGGACAGAGTTCCGCCATGCGGGTTCTACCGCGCCATCGAGCGCCGTGCCAGGAGGACGCCACCGTATCGGCCGCCCCATTTAGGGCCGATGACCCGCTTGTTGGCGCAGGGGGCCGGGGCCCCCGCTTTCCGTCTATCCGGCGGCGCGCAGGTCGCTTGCCTGTACGTCGCTGCTTTGCGCCCAGCGATCATGAAGGCGCACGACCTCGCCTATGACGATGAGCGTGGGCGGCTGGATGGCCTCGTGGGCGACGATGTCGGGGAGGTCTGCGAGGGTGCCGGTGAGCACCCGTTGTCCGGGCGTCGTGCCCCGCTCGATCAACGCCGCCGGGGTGGAGCGCGGCAGGCCGTGGGCCATGAGCTCGCGGCTTATGGTCGAAAGCGCCGCGACCCCCATGTAGAACACCAGGGTTTGGTGCGGTTGGGCAAGGGCCCGCCAGTTGAGGGTCAAGTCGTCTTTGCGGCAGTGGCCGGTGACAAAGACGCAGGACTGGGCGTAATCGCGATGCGTGAGCGGCAGATGGCCGTAGGCCGCACAGCCGAGTGCCGCGGTGATGCCGGGTACCACCTGGAAGGGGATACCGGCCTCCACGAGGGCGTCGATCTCTTCGCCACCACGCCCGAAGATGAAGGGGTCGCCGCCCTTGAGGCGCACGACCCGTCGGCCGCTCGCGGCGAGCTCCACGAGGATCTCGTTGATCCGCCCCTGGGGCACGGCGTGGTGCCCGGCGTCTTTGCCGACATCGATGCGCTGGGCCTCGCGCCGGCAGAGCGCGAGCACGGGGGCTGCCACCAGGCGGTCATGGACGACGACGTCGGCCTCCTGCATGAGGCGCAGGGCGCGCAGGGTGAGTAGGTCCGGATCGCCGGGGCCCGCGCCGACCAGGGACACGAGCCCCACGCCGGCGCCTTCCGGCTGCGCGAGCTCGCGCTCGAAGGCCTCGGCCGCCGCGTTCTCCTCGCCGGCGAGCAGCAGTTCGGCGGCCGGCCCCTGGAGCACGCGCTCCCAGAAGCGGCGCCTCTGGGTGGGCGAGGTGATCCGCTGACGGACCTCGGGGCGGTGGCGGGCCATGAAGGCGGCAAGCGCCCCATAGGTCGACGCCACCAGGGTCTCCAGGCGCGCGCGCAGGAGGCGCGCGAGGACCGGCGAGGTCCCACCGCTCGACACGGCGACCAGCACCGGCGAGCGGTCGATGATCGACGGCATAATGAATGTACAAAGTGCCGGATGGTCGACCACGTTGACCGGCACCCGGGCGGCGGTGGCGGCCTGATAGACGCGCTTATTCGTGGACGCGTGATTGGTGGCGGCGATCACGACGCGCGCGCCCGCGACGTCGGCGACCGTGAAGACCCGCGCGATATGGGTGATGGTGCCGGCGGCCTTCGCGGCCGCGAGCTTTGGGCAAAGCTCCGGGGACACGACCACCACGTGGGCGCCCGCGCCCTGGAGCAGGCCGACCTTGCGTGCCGCCACCTCGCCGCCGCCGACCACCAGGACACGGGCCGAACGGATGTCGAGAAAAATCGGTAAGTAGTCCATAAAGCGTCTCTTCGCCAAGTTTAGACACAGTCCACACCGTAGGGGCTTTTCAGGCTATACCCCCGTAGGGATACGGGGCTTAAGGCGTGGCCGCGGCCCGGGCATCCCATGCGGTGGTCCTGGCGGTGTTCGTGGCACGGCACGGCGATTGCCCGTGCCCGCCCGGTCGGCGGCACCAAGGCCGTGGTCGCCGTCATGAGTCAATACGATCGAAGGCCCAAGGCGCGCCACGCGCACGGCATAAGGCCGTTTCATGGCAACGGAATATCGAAAACCTCTTATAGTGGCAGGCCGCGGCCGATATGGGACACGCTTTATCAGGCGGATCATTTGCTGGTATCCATTGGTTTTTGGCTTATGCCGGAGGGCTACCTTTTCCGAAAAAATTTCTTGTGATATGAAATGAATGCGGACTTTTCTGGAATGAAAGGCGCAAAATATCTATAAAGTATAAGAATGGTCTAAAAAAGAATAAAACCGGCAGGACCGGCTTTTGTGCGCGGCGTCATTGACGCCGGCGCTCATGGACAGAAAAGCGGTGATAAAAACAGCGGGAGGGTGTATGGAGAAAAAGGCGGCGGATAACCTGGGCGTGCTGTTGCGCAGTTATGAGGCCTTGTACAACTGGCGGGCACTGCTCATGTTGGCGGGGAGTTTCGCGGTGGCCGGGCTTGCCATCATCGGGGCCTCGGATATGGCCATGGGGGGCGGGGGACGGATGGCCGTGGCCATGCTGCTGGGGCTTGTGGCGTTGGTGGTGGCGGTCATGGGCGTGAACGGCAGTGGCCTGATGCTGGCCGATCAGGCCTACGATCGACCCATCCAGCCGTTCGTGAGTGCGTTCTTCGGGGGGCTGCGGGTAACGCTTTCGGCGATCGGCGTGCTCGTGCTGTTGGGGCTCGGTTATGCGCTGGTGTTCCTGGTGGTGTTTTTGTTGGCGCTACTCGCGCGCATCCCTGGCATCGGCGGGGTATTCGCCTTTCTATTGGCGGGTCCCTCGGTGCTGGTCTTGTCATTGACCATGGCGGTGCTACTGCTCGCCGCGCCTTTGGCGCTGGCGGCCCTATGGCATGGGGACGGCATGACCGCGGCCTTGACGCGGGCCGTGACGATCGTGGTCAAGCGTCCGCTCGATGTGTTCATGCGCTTTCTGGTGTTGGGGCTCATCGTCATGCCCGCCGCGTTTTTCCTGTTTGCGATGGTGGGTATGGGCGATATGAGTGTCGCCGGGATGTATCTCGTCGATGCCTTGAGGTCCATGGGTGGCAACTTTCAAGGCGGCATGGGTGGGGGTCCCTATGGCGGGATGGGGCCCATGGCCTCGTTGTTCGGGTCCCTGATGGGCCGAGGCCTGGGGGCCGCCGGCGTATCCACCGCGCTGGTCTGGTATCTGGCGATCGCGGTCGTGGGACTGATCCATATGCTCGGCGTGATATTGATCTATGGATCGGTGAGCGATGGCATTGGATTGGACGGGTTCGAAGCGATGGCGCGCCAGGCGGCGCGCATCAAGGCGCGGATGGACGAACATAAGCCGACCTCCGACGGGCCGGGCGGGCCTTCATTCTAGCCTCCAGCGCTGGTCTCGAGCGCCGGGCCTTAAGGCGCGCCCACTTCAGCAGCGGCCTGCCGGGGCCTCGCCACCGGCGGTGCGCGCATCAACGGAGGGCGCCCGAAGGGCCCGGGTCCGTCGCCCGCGCCAGCGCCTGTTCCACCCATCGAAATCCGATGCGCTCCTGTTCGAGGCGCAGTTGCGGGCGGATGCGATTGTCGCGCAAAGCGTCATAGAGCGCGCGCTCCTCGGGGGTGAGCCGCGCAAGGTCGCGCGCGGTCGGCCGGTCCTCGTGTCCCCACTGGTATTCGAAGGCAAACAGCGTCGCTCTATCCATGAGCAGCGACTCGGCCTTCGGGAACACGGCGCGCAGTTGGTCGAGGATGGCAAAGCCGTGGGTGTCGATGTCGCCCCAGTAATGGAGGCGCGCGTGGGCAAGCCAGGGGATGTCCTTTAGCATGCTAAATCCGTAGCCCGCGCCGAACAGGGCGATCGCCCCCGGGACTTTCGGGAGGGCCAGGAAGTTCACCTCGTTTTCGGTGATGATGACCTGTCGGGCCCCGGGGTCCAGGCGCGCGAGGCTTGGCGCGTCGAGGGTGATGTCAGCGCCGATGGCGGCAAGCGGCAGGCCCTCATCGAGTGGTCGCAGGCGCACGCGCACGGGCTTTTCGCGAAAGCCGTAGCGTGCGGCGAACGCCGCCACGCCGGTGGCCGCCGATGCGCGTAGGGGGTCTGGAAGCGCGCGATCCAGAAGTTCGGCGAGCACCCCGCGGTGGGCCTCCAGGAACTTGCTGTCACCGCCCGGCAGGTCCATCTGGCGCAGATAGATATCGGGTCGCGGGTGCTCGCGGATCCAGGCGATGACCGCGAGCAGGCGCCCCCAGGATGGCGCCAGTTCGAGGGTGCGTAGCGGGTGGCGCGCCAGCCAGTCGAGCAGTGCCGGGCACGCCTCTTCGGTGGCCGCGAGCAGTTTTGCGAATTCATCGGCGTCGGGGGTCTTGCCGATGAGCGCCAGGGCGTCTTTCCGGCTATCGATCCAGATCTCGGCGGGCAGGGCGTTGGTACCTAGGGTGCGGTGGCGGACGGTGCGCATCACCACGCGTACATGGGGGAGGGCGCGCAGGTTAGCCGCCCACGCACGGACTGCGTCGAAGTGTTCGCCGATCTCGCGCGAACTTGGGCCCTTGCATGGCAGGCGCCACGGGAAGTCCGAGCGGCCGGTGACCATGGCCGATAACAGCGCGCCGCGCGCGAAATGCCGGGCGACGTGCGCGCGGATGTCCGCAAGCGAGGTCCAGCTCATCCGGCGATCCGGGCCTTTTCGGCGCGATACTCCTCAATCGTCAGATTGCGGAGTTTGGAGGACTGCCCGTCTTCATTGTGCACGAAGCCCACGCACGCGACATACGGTTCGATGATGTGGATCTTCTGCAGGGGAGTGACGATCAGGATCTGGAGGTTGAGTTCCTGAAAGAGCCGCAGCCCGTATTGCGCCGACTCGTCGGAGCCGCGCCCAAAGGCCTCGTCTATGACTACGAAGCGAAACGAGCGCGAGCGCGTCGCCCCCCACTCCAGGCCGAATTGATAGGCGAGGCTTGCGGCGAGCACCGTGTAGGCGAGCTTTTCCTTCTGGCCGCCGGATTTGCCACCCGAGTCGGAATAGTGCTCGTATTCGCTCTCGTCCTCGCGCCAGCGCTCGCTGGCCGCGAACACGAACCATGCGCGCACGTCGGTGACCTTCGCGGTCCACCGCCGGTCGGCCTCCGATTGCCCCTCGCGTCCCCGGAAGCGCTCGATGATGCGCTTGACTTGCAGAAACTTGGCCTCCGAGTACTGGGCGTCGTCGGAACCGGTGAGCGCCCCCTCGGTGCACGCGCGCAGCTCGCCCTGGAAATCGCGAATGTCGGCGTCGGGCGTGCGTTCGGCCTCCAGGACGATGTAGCGGCCGGGGTTATAGTCGATCTTTGTCAACGAACCGTTCACGCGATCGATGCGCTCCTTGATGAGCTCGCGCTCGCGCGCGAGCTGCGACTGGAAGTTCGCGACCTCGCGGATGGTGTTCTCATTCAAGAGTTCCTTGAAACGTGTTTCGAAGCCGGGCAGACCGTCGGCGATCAGGTCGTCTAGCATTTTGCGGTATTCAAAGCCGGCCTCGACTGCGGCGTCGATCTCGGCGGTCTCAAGCCTGTAGGCCTCGCGATAGGAGGCCATGGCCTGAATGATGCGATCACGCAGTCGCGCAAGCCTGCGCGCGCATTCCGCGCCGTGCCGCCCGACCGCCGAGCGCATTTCGTTGGCGCGATTCTCGCAGGACTCGAGCGTGAGCGTGTGGCCGCCCAGGATCTCGGCGGACAGGCCGTCTAATGTGGCGAAGGCCGTGGCATGGCGCGCGAACGCCGGGTCGTCGAGGACCTCCTGGACCGCCTGGCGCAGCACCTTGGTGTCGCTTCGGCGCTGTTCGCACTTGGCGCGCAGGTCGCGCTCGGCCTCGAGTTCATGGTCGCGTCCCTGACGTTCGGCGCTGACTTCCTTTAGGCGCAGGGTCAGTTGTCTTAGGGCGTCGGAGGCCGATTCGAGCTTGTGACGCTCGTCTTCGAGCGCGGCCACTTCGGCGGCCGCGGTACGCCAGTCGAGCTCCCGAAAGTCGCGGTACTCGTCGAGGCGCGCAAGCAGGGTCAGGCGTTCCCTGAGGCTCCCATGGGCGGCCTGGGTGCGGGTGAGGCGCGTCGCGCATTCGGCGATCTCGCCTTCGAGCGCGCGCGCCTGGGCCTCCAGGGCGGCGATCTTGGCGGTGTTGGTCCAGCCGAGGATGTAGCGGCTGCGGTCCGTCAGGCGATGGCGGTCGTCTTTCTCATGGCGGTCGCCTAAGCCCTTGATCTGGCCGGCGCGGGTGAGCGCGCGGGTCTCGCGCTGGAACTGCTCGTAGGTGTCGCAGCAGGCGACATCGAAGCGCTGCGCGAGCTCGCGCTCGAGCCATTCGTAGAACGGCGAGTCCGGCCGGATCTCGAGCTTGCGCACCAGGGAATCCGGGTGCATGGAGATGGCCGCCGCGCGTGCCGCCGGGCGGACCCGAAAGTACACGATGCGGCCCTTCAGGTCGGTCTTGTCCACCCACTGCGCGACCTCGGCGTAACGGGCATCGGGGATCAGTAGCGACAGGCCAAAGCCGTGGAGCAGACGCTCGGCCGCCCCCTCCCACGCGTCCTCCTCGGGGCGCACCTGCAGGAGTTCGCCGGCAAACGGCATGTCTGCCTCGCGCGCGCCGAGCGCTTGGCAGAGCGCGGTGCGGATGGCCGCGTGGCGCGAATCGATGTTGCTGCGCCGCGCCTTCAGGTCGGTGATCTCGGCGGTGAGGATGTCATGCCGCCCGCGGGCCTCGCGCAGCGTCATGGCCTGCTCGGTAAGGGTGTTCTGGAGGGCCGCCTCCTCGCTGTGGGCGAGGTCGGCGTGGCGCGTGAGGCGCGCGCGTTGCGCAAGAAACGCCGCCTCGTCTTCGGCCGGCGCCTCGCCCAGGGCCGCGCCGAGTTCTCCGTAGTGTCGGGCCTTGTGCGAGCGCGCGTCACGCTCGCGCCCTTTGCGCTCGATGTCGTGGGCGAGCCGTTCCAGGCGGTCGCCGCCGTTGTCGGCGATCTCGCGCTTCAACTCATCCTCGGTTATGCGCAGGCCGTCGCGGGCCTCGGTAAGGCGCGCCACCGCCCGCTCGCGCCGCCCCCATTCCTGGTCGATATGGGCGAGGCGTTTATCGAGCAGGTCGGCCTTCAGGCGCGCGAAGTAGGGGTGCACGGCCTCGCGCGCCGCCTCCCAGGCGCCGAGATGGTCCTGGGTCTTGGCGTGTTCGTCGAGATGGGCCACGAGTGGCGTCAAGAGCTCGACCTGGCGCCGGGCCTTTAGGACCGCTTCGTGGGCGCGGTTTAGGTTGTCGAAATGGTCGATCAGGGCCTGGATGCGCGGGGCCACGTCGAACGGTTCGAGCATGTGGTGGCGCACGAAGTCGGTGAGGTTGCCGACCGACTTCATGGAGACCGTCTGGTGGAACAGGTCGAGGGCCTGTTCGTTGTCGATCCCAAAGCGCCGCCGAAACCACGCCCCATAGGGTGGGAAGCTGTCGAAGACCTCGGCGCCCTGGCCGCGCAGGCGTTTACGCAAGGTCGTTATATCCGATCCGAAGTGCGCGAAGTCCTCGGCGATCGCAAGGCCGCGCTCGGCACCGACATAGAAGCGTGCCGGCTGGCCTTGCGGATCCTTGATCCAGAACACCTGGGCGATGGTCACGGTCTGGTCGTAGCCGGCGTTATGGAAGACCCCAAGGATCACCGAATAGTGTTTGTGGTCGCGTAGCGCGATGGGGCGCGCCGAGTGGCTGGCCTCGCCGCGTTCCGACTTGTAATGACCAAGCACATAGGAGCGCAGCGAGCGCTCTTTCAGATCGGCCCCCGCGGCCTTGTTGTAGGCGATGCGCTGCGCCGGCACGAGCAATGTGGTCACGGCGTCGACCAAAGTCGACTTGCCGGAGCCGATGTCGCCGGTGACAAGTGCGTTGCGCCCGTCGGGGGCAAGCGACCACACGCGGCCATCGAAGGTCCCCCAGTTGAAGACCTCGAGGCGCTGGAGGCGAAAGCCCGCGAGGCGGTCGTCGTCTGCAAAATCGAGACTCAGGGTCTCGGGGGTGGTGGCCGCATCAGGCGTCCTCACTGGCAACCTCCGTGGACGGGTCGAGCTGTTCTTTGTAGGCCTTGAGGCGATCGGCGAAATCAGCCAGCCATTGGGCATCGACGAAGGCCTTCAGGATGCGCCGTACCTCGTAGCTTACCGGTCCCCCGGCGGACCCGGTAGGCTTCAGGCGGCGCACGAAGCCGAGATCGGCGATGCGGTTGATGTGGGTCTCGATCTGGTCGACGCGCTTGACCTCATTGGCGGTCTCGGGCAGGAACACGCGCACCAGTTCCACGATCTCGTCGCGCGTCATCACAAGCCGGGTATCGCCGCTAGTGGCGTCGAATTCGGCGAGGCGCTTTCGCAAGAGCGCAAGCAAAAGGCTCACGCCAAAGGACAGCGGGCGGCGCGCCACGAGTCGCGGGAGGGCATCGTCTTCGGTGGGCCGCGAGCGCAGGAAGGCGTAGCCCTCGGCCTCATCGATCACGAGTTCGAGCCCGAGCACGCCGACATAGTCGCGGACCCGGGCCTGCAGGCGCAGGAGTAGGCCCCATAGCCGGGTCTCGTCGTCCTCATAGAGGACCCCCTTCAAAAGGGGAATCACCACCGCCGAGAGTTCAATCCCGGCATCGAGCGCTTCTTCGACCATAGCCATTATCTCGTGAAGATGACGCGCGGGATGTGCGCGCGCCGCTTCCGCTCACGTCCGTCGGCCTGCACACTATGCCATAAGATGGCATCCGTCATGTTTTCGTCGACGCAGGCCTTGGCATCGGCGGCCGCGAGATTGAGGTAGGCGACGAGTTCCGCGAGCCCATGACGCAAGGGATGCAGCTCGCAGACCTCGCGCAGTGTCACCTGTGCGCGGTTTTGCAGGGCCTGGCGCACGTGGCGCGCGAGCTCCGCGGTATCGACCACGACCTGGGTGTACAGGGCGCTGTCATCGACGTCGGTGATCCCGGCCATGATCGGGATGTCGATGATCGCCGCACGCACAGGCGGGCTATAGAGCGGGCGCTCCAGGGGCAGTTCGATGGCCGCCGCGGTCTCGGGCAGGGCCATGACTGCGCCTTGCGGCGGGCCCTCGCGCAGCCCCAGGGCAAGCCCCTCGATGTCGCGCAAAAGGTCCATGATGCGGCGGTTTTCGAGCCACGCGCGGTCATCCAGGAAGCGGCGCAGCTGGCGGGAGAGCTGGGCTACCGTGCGCTGGGTATGTTCGCCTGCCGCCAGCCAGTCATGATGGATGCGGCGGATGCGCGGGTCGGGCGCGAGCGCGGCTATCGCCGGCAACGCCAGGATCTGCGCGAGCCGGCGCGTCAGCTCCTCCTCGCGGTCGCTGGCCATAAGGAAGTCGAAAAATGCCTGAAAGCTCCGGCCCTCATCGGAATCGGTGATGAGGTCGCGTTCGCCGAGGATCTCGGCAAGCAGGGCGCCCTTGGAGCCCTCCCAGAGGGCGATGCGTTCACGCACGCGGCGGTCGAGCAGACGGAAGTTGTGCTCGACCTGGCGGAAGTCCGAGAGCAGCTCACGGGAGAGCTGCGTGAACTGCTGAAAGCGATCCTTGAGGGCGCTGTCTTCGAGGAGTGGTACGTCGCCGCGAGCGATGCGCGCCATCTCAGCGTCGATCTCATCGCGACGCGCTTGCAGCTCGGCTAAGCGCACCGCCGGATCGGTCTCGCTGCCCTCGCTCATCTGGCGCAAGAGCGTAAAGAGGGTCAGTAGGCGCGAGCCGGTGCCGACGAACGTGCGCGCGGCGAGCGTCGCGAGCCAGGCGATGGCCTTCTCGGCGGCCGGGGTGAGATCGTACTGGGGTTCGTCGGATTGCGCGGCGTAGAATTTGCGCAGCCAGTCCTTGTCAGGCGAGGCCCAATCGTCGAGATAGGCGCGCGCCGTTCGCGGAAAGGCCGCCGCGCCTTGTTGTTGGCGCAGGCCGTAGAGCTCGTCTTCGAGGGCCTCGACGAGGTCGGCCTCGGCGATCGCCCGGCGGTTGGGGGTCACGAACGCGCGCTCCAGGAAGCTTGCCACGAGCGGCGCGTGGTCGGAGCACAATAGGCGCCAGGCCGGATGGTTCTGGCGCAGCAGGTTGAGGGTCGCGTAATCGAGGCTCATGGGCTTGCAGATATTAGCATGGTCGCCCCGCTATGCGCTTGCGGCCGACGCTGAGCGTCGCAAGCCACTGATCGCCGCAGGGGAGACGAGACGGGACCGATCGAGTATTTTCCCATTCCTACCGGAATCAGACCCAAGGTTTTTCGCGCCCATTTGTGACGGACACCGGGGCTACTCGGTACGGACAAGGCTACCGACTGGGTACCGGATAAAAACTCCGCCAGGTCTTCAATGGAGCTCAGGTTATAGAGGTTTATAAGGGTTTAAATCTTCTTGTGATGAACAAAACTCGACCAGACTTTAGACCCATTATTTCATGTTGGAAGAGGTTGATCCTGGACGCCAAGGCGTGCATAGCTGTACCCTATTGACAAGGTCGAATGGCCGACGGACCATTTTTCCTTGGCGCGTGGTAGTGGGGCGCGCGAGAGGTCTACGACCCTGGGGATAACGGGGCAGGGGGGGGTATGTGGCGTCTGCGGGCGGTGCATGGGGTGGCGCTGTCAGTGGTTGGTCTTGCCATGGCGATTCCGACGTGGGCGCGCACGCCGTTGCCCGGCGAATGGCGGTCGCGCATGGTCATCAAGATGCCGGGCATGAGCGCGCAAATGGCGGCGGCGGCCGCGCGCCCGGTCATAGGCTGCGTGCCGAATACGCGGAAATTCGCCATACCGCCGGCGCCGCCGCTCATGCACTGTAGCGAGGCGCAAGTGCGCAACGACGCCGGCGGCCTGACCATCGATGTCGTGTGCGCGGCGCACGCCATGCGCGATACCATTCACCTCGATTACCGCGTAAGCTCGGACCGCAAGTCCTATACTGTGCATGAGCGCTCGACGATCACGGGGCCTGGGGTGCGTCATGTGATCGTGGTCACCGGCCGCGGGCGCTGGCTTGGTCCGCGATGCGCGCCGGGCGTGGCGCGATGAAGCGGTGTCTCATGGCCCGCGCGCGTGTCCGTGGCCGGGGTCGACGGGATCTTTGAGCGGCCGGGAGGCGGGGACCGGACATGGGGGGTGCGGTATGAACGCCATCGAGGCGATCACGACGTGTTATCGCAAGAGCTTTCATAAGCGTGGGCGCGCGAGCCGCTCGGAGTTCTGGTGGTTTGCGCTCTATTATCTCGTCCTCGAGGGCGTTTTTGATCTCCTCGTGCAGGGCCGAAGATCTCACGCGCCGCCATCATTGCCAGTCGAGCTGCTGATCTTGGCGGTCGGCCTATTCGCCATCTATTCCTTTTTTCCGTTCGTGTCCGCCGAGATCCGGCGCCTGCATGATGTCGGGCGCAGTGGCTGGTGGCTTGTCGCTGGCATGCTCATGGGGGCGCTGACCGAGGCGGCGCTGGGGGTGGATGTCATGTCGGCGCTGGCCACCTATAGGCTCCGGCATTTCGTGCGCGCGCTCATAAGCGGCGGCCACTGGGGGCTCATGCTCGCGCTTATTGCGACCGCGGCGATCGAGATCGCGGTGTTCATCTTTTTGGTATTACCAGGGACGGCCGGTGACAACCGTTACGGTCACGATCCACTCAGAGCCGGGCGCGTGAAGCGAGACGACCCCCGTTTTGCGGGCGGGCATTAGCCCCAAGCGCGGTCTGCCACACGAAGGCCCGCGGCGCGACCGCGCGGGCCGCGTGGCGGATAGGGATCGCTTCCCCAGGGCTTCGCGCTTGGGTAGCATAGCCGGGGTTGCCATGATCATCCGGAACCCGTGAATCCCCCTGTGCCTTCCGCCCAGACACCGGCACTGCGCCCGCGCATCGTCCTGATCGCGGCGCTTGCAAATATCCTCATCGGCGCAGGCGCGTTGTGGGGATGGCTGGTGTTGCGTCCGGAATGGGTGCAATGGAATCGCCATCTCGCGCCGATGCCGTTCAATGCCGCGCTATCGCTGGTGCTCGTGGGCGTGGGGCTCGTGCTGCTCTATCGCGGTCTGTTCCAATCGGCCGTGCTCGTGAGCTTGCCGGTCGTGCTCTACGGCACGCTCGCGGCCGTGAGCCAGCTTGCGCGCACCCACCTGGGTATCAATCATCCGCTGTGGTTGCCGGTTCAGACCCCGCATTTTTTCCATAGGCCGGTGCGCCTATCGCCCTTGAGTTGCGCGATGTTCATGGTCGCGAGTTGCGCGACGGTGTTCGCGGGCCTGGTTCGCGCGCGCGCCCCGGGGCCGGCGGCCGGTGCCCTGCTCGTGGCCTTGAGTGCCGCTGGGCTGATCGGTCAGCTGACCTTCATGTGGCCGATCTGGCGCGCCCTGCGCGAGGTGTCGCTGCCCGGATCACTGGCGTTTTTTACGCTGGGCGCCGCGGTGCTGGCGCGTGGCTGGACGGAGCTGCGCGCGCGCCGCCTGGGGCTTGCGTTCGTGACCGCGACCATGCTCCTTACGGTCACCGTGGTGTTGACCGTGGCGGTGAATACCTACGAGGACGACGAGCTCATGCGCATGACCGGGGGCGTCTTGCAGGGCGTCGCCGACCAGATCCGCGCGCAAGAGCACCGGCCGCTCGCGGTGGCGCGCCTGGCCGCGCGTTGGAAGGCCTTTGGCATGCCTGCGGTCGCGCGCGCCGAGGGGGGTGCGCGGCTCTTGCAACGACAAGTCCCGGGCCTGCAGGCCGTCATCTGGGTCGCGCCCTCGTCGCGGGTGGTGTGGCGGGTGCCCAATGCCGGCTATCCGCGGGTCGTCGGCCGCTTTCTGGATGCCGATCCGCGCCGGGCGCTGGTGCTCGAGCGCGCACGCATGAGCGATCACCCGGCCA
Source organism: Pseudomonadota bacterium (assembly GCA_021841585.1). Lineage (GTDB taxonomy): Bacteria > Pseudomonadota > Gammaproteobacteria > Acidiferrobacterales > Acidiferrobacteraceae > Acidiferrobacter. The sequence goes on from JAKBUS010000021.1 coordinate 30,251, forward strand.
TGACCTCGCTCATCCCGCTGTTCAAGGGCGGGCGCGGTTTCGTGGTGGTCGCGCCGGTGCGCATTCATGGCCGCTTTATCGGTTATCTCGGCGGCATCTTCGATACCCGCGGCCTGCTCTCGCGGCTGGTCGCCAATCTTTGGCAGGGCTATCACGTCAGTGTGTGGCTGCATGGTCAGCGTTTTTTTGTGCGCGGGCGCCCGGGCGCGGTCCGCTATCGGCATACCGGTCATGTGCGCTTTCTGGGGCAGAGTCTTACGATCGCGGTGACCCCGGGGGGGCGCATCGTGCGCAAGATCGCGGTCGGCCTACCGGCGATCGTGCTCACGAGCGGCCTTTTGCTTACGTTGTTTGCCGCCGCCGCGGTGTATGCCATGCAGGAGGCGCAACGCCATGCCGCTTCACTCGATCGCCTGAATACCGGCCTCGAGAATCTGGTGCTGGCGCGCACCGCGGCACTACGCGAGGAGCGTGAGCGCTGGCGGGTGACGCTCATGAGCATCGGTGATGGCGTTATCGTCACCGATCACGAGGGCCGCGTGCAGGCCTTGAATGCCGAGGCCGAGCGCTTGACTGGCTATCGCGACAATGAGGCGCGCGGCCTGCCCGTGGATCGTGTGTTCCCGCTCCATCGCGACCTCGAGGGGCTGCCCGTCGAGGGGCCGGTGGCGCAGGTCTTGCGGAGCGGCCAGGTGCAGCATCTGCGTAGCCCGTCGATCCTGAAGACTTACGATGGGCGGGTCCTGCAGGTCAGCGATTCGGCGGCCCCGATCCGTGATGAGGATGGCGAGGTCGCGGGCGCGATCATGGTGTTCCGCGACGTCACCCAGCACCAAGCCCTGGAAGAGCAGGCGATGAGGGTGAAGAGCCTGGAGGCCCTGGGGGTGCTGGCCGGGGGTATCGCCCATGACTTCAATAATATCCTGACGGCGATCTTTGGGAACATTACGCTAGCGAAGATCCATGCGCCTGGCGACCCGGCCTTGCAGGGGGCGCTGGCTGACGCCGAACGTGCCAGTTGGCGGGCGCGCGAACTGACCTTTCAGCTGCTGACCTTTGCCAAGGGCGGGGCGCCGGTCAAGAAGCCTGGCTCGATTGGGGAGACCGTGCGCGACCTCACCACGTTTTTCATGAAGGGCTCGGCGGTAGGCTGCGATATCGACATCCCCGGGGATCTGTGGCCGACCGAGTTCGATCCCGATCAGATGGGTCAGGTGATCCAGAACATCGTCTTGAACGCCAAGGAGGCCATGAGTGGCGCCGGGGTCTTGCAGGTCACGGCGCGCAACGTGACGCTGGCCACTACCGAGATCGTGGATCTCGCCGCCGGTGATTATGTGCAGATCGCGTTTTGCGATAACGGCCGCGGTATCGCCCCGGAGTATCTGGCACGAATCTTCGATCCATACTTTTCCCTGAAGCCTTCGGGCACGGGGCTCGGTCTTGCGGTCACCTATTCGGTGGTCAAGCGCCACCAGGGTATGGTGACCGCGCATTCCGTGGTCGGGCACGGCACGACGCTTACGCTGTACCTGCCGCGATCGGGGGTCGACCCCCGGCCGGCGGTCGACGCACCCGGGCATGGACCGCTGGCACCCGGGTATGGCCGGCGGATCCTGATCATGGATGATGACCGGGACGTGCGCGCCATAGGCGTACAGCTATTGCAAAGCCTGGGCTACGAGGTCGCCGAGGCCGCCGATGGCAACGAGGCGCTGCGGCTCTATGAGAAGGCGCGCGCAACACGGCCGTTTGACGCCGTGATCCTGGATCTTACGGTGCCCGGTGGCATGGGTGGCAAGGAATGCGTGCGCAAGCTGCGCGAGCGCGATGACAAGGTGCGCGCCATAGTCGCCACTGGCTATTACACCGATCCGATCATGGCGCAGTATCAGGCCTATGGATTCGACGCCTCCGTCCAGAAACCCTACCGCCTCGAGGATTTGGCGGCGGCGCTTGCGCGCGCGCTCGGCTAGCGTGGCCGAACGCCGCTTGTCGGCGGTGCCGGCCTCTGCGCACACTCCCCACCAGGGCCTGAGGCTGGACGGCCGCAAGGGGGTGACGTGGGGTGGTGGATGCGAGGCAGGGGCTGGGCACCGGCGATCATGTGGGCCGCGGTGCTTGCAGGTGGCGCGCTACCCGTAGCGCACGCTTTTGATTACGCCGATGTCGTGGCCAAGGCTCGACTGCTGGCGGCGCGCCCCTTCAAGCCGCAGCCGCGCATCGTGGGGCTTGCGCGCCTAAACTACGACGACTACCGCAGCATCCACTTCCGGCCGACCGCCACCCTGTGGCCGCGGCGGCGTCTCCATCTCCAGTTCTTTGCGCCCGGCTACCGCTTTGTACGCCCGGTGTCGATCTCAGTGCTGGCCGCCGGGCGCGTCCACGCCCTGCGGTTCCATCGCTCCTTTTTTCGTATCTCTCACGGCCTCTATCCGCGCCACCTGCCGCGGACCGCGGGCTACGCGGGCTTTCGGGTGCTTTATAACGGTTACCATCCCGATCGCTCGCCGGTGGCACCCAACAATCAGGTGATCGTGTTCCTCGGCGCGAGCTATTTCCGCGCCAAGGGCTCGCATGAGCAGTTCGGGCTGTCGGCGCGGGCGTTGGCCCTGGACACCATCGCCGCGCGTCCCGAGGAGTTTCCGCACTTCATCGCCTTCTGGATTCGGCGTCCGGCGCGGCGTGCGCGCGCCCTGACGGTGTTTGCGCTCATGAATAGCCAGAGCGCCACCGGCGCCCTGCGCTTTCTCATCCGTCCCGGGCGCGCCGTGCATGTCCGGGTGCGCGCGACATTTTTTTTCCGTAGGCGCGTGCACGAGATTGGTTTAGCGCCGCTTTCCAGCATGTATATGTATGATCTGTGCGATAAGCGTCCATGGGCCTATCCGCGTCCGGCGGTCCATGATTCCGAGGGCTTTCTGCTCGCGAGCCTGCGGGCCGTGCGCTGGCGGCAGCTCGCCAACCCCGCGCGCGTGCATCAGTTCGTGTTCCCAATCCGCCATCTGCGCGGCTTTGGCCTCATTCAGCGGGACCGGGACTTCTTTGACTATGAGTCGGTGTCGATGCGTTATCAGGGGCGGCCAAGCGTGTGGATCCGCCCGCGCGGCGCATGGGGGCCGGGCAAGGCCACCTTGATTGAGATCCCGACCCCCAATGAGACCAATGACAACATCGTGGCCTTCTGGCAGCCGGCCCGCGCGCCCTCGCCCAAGCGGGCCTATCGTCTGCGCTATACCATGATCTGGAACGGCGCGGGACCGCCGGAGGCCCTTTCCCGCGTCGTGCGCACCCGCGAAAGCGCCCGCTGCGCGCATCGGCCGGTGCGCTTTGCCATCGATTTTAAGGGCGCGAGGCTGCGCCGGCTCATCACGGAGGGGCGTCTGGCCGCGCGCCTGCGGACCACGGCGCCGGGCATGCCGATCTCGGACATTCACTTGCAAGCGGTGGCCCCGGACCGGGCACGCCTTAGCTTCACGGTGGCCGCGCACCGCCCGCCGGCTTTGCGCATCCGTGCGGTGCTCATCGCCGGCGGCCGTCCGGTCAGCGAGATCTGGGATTATGTGGTGATGCGCGAAGAGCCGCCGATGCACGTTTTGCGGCGCGCACGGGGTGGCGCGTGAGGCGTGTGCGCCGCTTGGGCCGATGGGCGCGGGCAATGATGGGCCCGGCGGCGTTCGCGTTTGGGTTTATCGGAGGGGTGGGGCATGGCGCCATTGCCCACGGCGTGGCGCCGGCGGCAAGCGCCTTTGAGCGCATCGTGCCGCTCTCGCCGCTACCGGTGGCGCGCCGTGCGCGGGCGCGGCCGTGGGCGCGTCTTGCCGGCCGCGACGGGATATGGGTCTTATGCGAAAGCGGCACGCGTCAGCGCCTGCGCGTGACCCTCCCGAAGGGCCTGACGCGGCGCTGCGCGGCGCTGCGTGTCACCATGCGGAAGGCCGGTGGCCGGCGTGTCACCTGGCTTGCCATGAGCCGCGGGTCGTTCTGGGCGCGGCCACTTGCGGCATCGCGAGGGGTGGTGGTGCGCGCCCTCGGCGCCCGCGGGGTGTTTCGGCGCGTGACCCTTGCGGTGCATGCGGGGCGTCTTATGGCTGTGGTCGGTGTCAGGGCCCCGGGCGCGCGTGCCCGCTATCATCTGATCATCTCCGGCCGGCGGATGGTGCGCATGGCGGTAAGCGAGCAGGCCTTCTATCGGGATACGACCAGTGCCCGGCGGGATCGGCCGGCGCTTGCCGGATTTTACGATTTCGGGGTCGGCACGGGGCAGCCGGCATCGGCCCTCGATCCGGCGCGCCATGATGCCGACGGTCTGTGGCTCGCCGATGCCCGCGGCCACTCATGGGTGCCGCTGCGAAATCCCGCTCGCCCCTGGCAGCAGGCCTATGGCCCGGGGGTGCGCGCCTTGGGCCTCCTGCAGCGCGATCGCGCGCGGCGCAACTATGGGGCGCACGCCGCGCGCCTTCAGGATGCCCCGGATGTCATCGTGCGCGGCTTTGGACGCTTCGCGCACGTGACGTTGCGCGAGCGGCCGACGGCAAGAGGCGCCGCGCCCAATGTGTGGGTGGTATTTGGGCCCCAAGCGGCGGATCGCGAGAGGCTGCGCTATCGTCTCGCATGGACCCGTACCCCCAAGCATCGCGGCGATCGCGCGATCGTGGTGTCCACGCTCCTCGGCGGCAATGCCCGCAGTGGGGCGCGCATGTACGTCATCGATTATGCCAAAGGCCCGATCACCCGGCGGCTCCCGGACCATGCGATCGTAGGCGAGGTGCGGGTGCACCCCGATACCTTCGTCACCCAGGATACCGTGCGCTACAACCCGTACACGCGCGGTTATCGCCAAGTCCTGCAGCTCATGCCGGTCCCTGGGCGCGCGGTGCGCGTGCGCGCCTGGCTCGCGGTGCATGGCGCGCGCGTCTCGGAGTTCTGGCGCTATGTGCTCCGCGCCCCGCGCATCGCCCGCTAGCGGCGCGGCCTGCGCCTGCGCTGATAATATCGCCGCGGGCACATAGGCGCGGGAGGCGTCATGGCGGAGGTAATGAGGAATGATTTGGGGCAGGAGGTGGGCCTGCCTGTGATCGGCTGGCGGCCGCCGGCCCGCCCAGATGATCGCGCGCTTAACGGGCGGTGGTGCACGCTCGAGCGGCTCGATGGCGAGCGCCATGCGCGCGCCCTCTATGATGCCAACGCCCACGATCGCGAGGGGCGGATGTGGACCTATCTCCCGCATGGACCGTTCGCGGATTTCAGCGGCTATCAGGCGTGGATCAGGAACGCCTGCAATAGTACCGACCCGTGGTTCTATGCGATCGTCGACCACGCCACAGGCCGGGCTGCGGGGATTGCCGCGTATTTGCGCATCAACCCGGAGGCGGGTTCGATCGAGGTCGGTGCCCTGGTGTTCTCGCCGCTTCTGCAACGCCGTCGGGCGGCCACCGAGGCCATGATGCTCATGATGGCGCGGGCCTTCGCGCTCGGTTACCGCCGCTATGAGTGGAAATGCGACGCCTTGAACCAGGCCTCGCGGAACGCGGCATTGCGCCTGGGCTTTCGTTACGAAGGGACGTTTCGCAAGGCGGCGGTGATCAAGGGCCGCAATCGCGACACCGCCTGGTATGCCATCACCGACGACGAGTGGCCGGCACTGTCGCAAATCTTTGCGCGCTGGGCGGACCCTGCGAACTTCGATGACGCCGGGCGCCAACGGGTGGCGCTGTCGGCGCTCACCGGCGCCTGGCGCGCGCACCGCGAGGCTTCGTGACGCCTATATAAAAAGGGCTTTATGCGCAGTCGATAAGGGGATGCGCGTGTCGCGGCTCAGCTTGTTCACCAATCGATCGCGGTTCACACTGGCGCGATCGGGATGTGGAGGGCAGGCGATGGCGATACAGCAGCAGGAGGCATGGCGGCATCGCGCCTGGGCGGTCTTGGGGCAGGTCTCGGCCGAGGCCATGATCGCCTGGGCCCATGACGGGCGGGTGTTGGTCTGGAACGATGGGGCCACGCGACTCTATGGTTTCGAGGCCCGCCAGGTGCTCGGGCGTGACGCGCGATCATGGCTCGGCATCCCCGATCACACCTGCTGGCCCCCCGCTGATCTGCATGGGCGCCTTGCGCTCGAGCTCGAGCGGCGCCACAAGGACGGCACGCCGCTTGCGGTGCTTGCCGACTTGCATCCCATAGAAGACGAGCACGGCCAATTCATCGGTGTCGCCGAGGTCGGCCGTTTCGCCCCGCGCACGCTCAGCATGGCGCGCGCCCAGCAGCAGGCCTCGCGATTGCATCTGGCGGCGATCGTCGAATCCTCGGAGGACGCGATCATCGGCAAGTCCTTGAATGGCGTGATCCGGTCGTGGAACCACGGGGCTGAGCGCGTGTTCGGCTACAGCGCCGAGGAGGCCATCGGTCAGTCGGTGACGATGCTGATCCCGCCGGACCGCTACGGCGAGGAGGACCGTATCCTCGCGGCGATACGTGCAGGCGAGCGCGTGCCGTCTTATGAAACCATGCGGGTGCGCAAGGATGGCCGTTTCATCCAGGTGTCGGTTACGATTTCGCCGGTCTATGATCTTTTGGGCCGCGTGGTCGGGGCCTCCAAGATTGCCCGCGACATCACCGCCCAGCGCTCCGCAGAGCGTGCCCTGGCGGACGCCGAGGAACGCCTGTGCGCGGTGGTCGATGCCGCGCCCGTGGCGCTGTTTGCGTGTGACGCGCAGGGCCACATGACCTTGCTGAAGGGGCACGCACTCGAGGGCTTGGGCTTCAAGGGCGATTGGCTCGTGGGCCGCCCATTGCTGGCGCTGCGCGGCGGTGCCGCCGAGGGATTTGCGACCCAGCTCGCGCGCGCCTTGCGTGGGGAGCGGTTTACCGCGGTCCTCGGGGTCGCGGGCGGGCTCGTGGAGATACGCTGGTTGCCGGTGCTGGGGGCGGAGGGGGCCATCACCGGCGCCTGCGGGGTGGTTATCGATGTCACCGAGCAGCGCCGTGCCCACGAAGAGGTGGCGCGTACCAGTAAGTGGGAGCTGCTCGGCACGCTCGCGGGCGGGATCGCGCATGATTTTAACAACGTGCTCGCGGCGATCGTGGGTAACCTCGCGCTCGCGCGCATGAAGCTCGGGCCGGCCTCCGAGGCCATGGGCTTTCTCGTCGAATCCGAGAAGGCGGCGATGCGCGCGCAGGGCCTTACCCGGCAGCTCCTGGGTTTCGCCAAGGGCGAGCGCGCACCGCGGCGCGTGGTGGATCTCGGGGCCTTGATCGAGTCGACCGCGCGCTTTGCCTTGGGGGGATCGAACGTGCGCGCACAGGTGCTCGTGGCCCGCGACCTGTGGAAGGTCCGCGGCGACGAAGGGCAGTTGAGCCAGGTCCTGAACAATCTTGTCATCAACGCCCAGCAGGCGATGCCGGCCGGCGGCTCCGTGGAGATCCTGGCGCGCAACGTGTCCCTGGGCGGGCACGAGGCCGCGCCTGCGGCCGGGGATTATGTGTGCGTCGACTGCGTGGATCGTGGTGTTGGCATCGACAAGCGGGACGTGACGCGCATCTTCGACGCATTCTTTACGACCAAGGCGCAGGGCAGCGGGCTTGGGCTGACCACGAGCGCGCGCATCATCAATGAGCATGGCGGGCGCATCGAGGTGCAATCACGTCCAGGAGAGGGTACGCGCGTGCGTTTCTATTTGCCGCGGCAGGGTGAAGAGGTGCCCGCGTCACGGGCAGGGGGTTTTGCAAGGCCGCCCAGGGCACGTATTCTGTTCATGGACGACGAGGAGCCGATCCGCAAGGTCACGCAGGCGATGTTGACGCATCTCGGCTATGAGGTGTGTGTCACGGCCGACGGCGCGGCGGCGTTAAGCGAGTATCGGAAGAAGCGCTACGATATCGTCATCCTCGATCTCACGGTGCGCGATGGTCTCGGGGGGCTTGCCACGCTGGAGCGCTTGCGCGCGCTCGACCCGGGCGTGGTGGCCATCGTCTCGAGCGGTTATTCAAGTGATCCGGTGATGGCCGACCACGAGCGCTATGGTTTCGTGGCCAAGGTCCCCAAGCCCTACACCCCCGAGACCCTGGATGCCGCCATCGCACCGCTCGTGAGGGGCGCGGGGCGCGCCGACGGCGGGCCCCGCAGCGCGGCTGGCGCGCATCGGGATTAGGGGCGCGTGACAAAAGACCGGCCGGCCGAATACGCTATTGGGGAGGATCCCGATGGGGTATATCCTTGCGAACACACCGCCAGCAGGCGCATTCGCTCGCATGCCGGCGCGTTGCGCGGCCAGCCGGTGATGGCCGCATGGCAATCGGTCAGACGCCCGCGATCGTCATCGCGGTTTATCGGAACGGGGAAATCATGAAGAAAAATGGCGAATCACGGCGGCCGGGAGGCAATCTGGATGGCGGGCGGCTCGATGCCATCGTGGCGCGCGCCCATAAGGAGGCGGACACGCGCATGGGCGGTTATCGCGAACAGTCGCTACGGCTTCATCCGCATGTGTGCGCGCGTTGTGGCCGTGCCTTCGACCGCAGCAATCTGCACGAGCTGACCGTCCATCATAAGGATCACAACCACGACAACAACCCGCCCGATGGCAGCAACTGGGAGAATCTCTGCCTGTACTGCCATGATTGGGAACATCAGAAGTATTCGTACGCGGTGATCGGGGCGTGCACCGATTTCGGGCTCACGGCGAAACCCGCAGCCCCCGCGGAGGCCCAGCATAATCCGTTCGCGGGGCTCAAGGAGGCGCTCGCTCGCAAGCGCGAGGAGTGATCGCCGGGGCCCCAAACGGAAAGACCGGCGGCCCCAAGGGACCGCCGGCCGGTCTACGACAGGCTTTCTGCCTTTTTTGGCTTAGGCCGGTGTGACCTGAGTGGCCTGAAGACCCTTCGGTCCCTTCTCGACCTGATAGGTCACGGCCTGGCCTTCGGCCAGGGTTTTGAAGCCCGAGCCGCTGATGGCCGAGAAATGCACGAATACATCCGCGCTCCCGTCCGAGGGAGAAATGAAACCGAAACCCTTC
>JAKBUS010000022.1 GCA_021841585.1 Pseudomonadota bacterium
TCGCCATCTCCAAGGACCCGCTCATCGCCGTGAAGCTTACCCATGCGAAGAAGGGCGATCTCGTCACCGTCGACTGGATCGATAACAAGGGCATGACCGGGCACGCCCAGACCCACGTGAGTTAGGGTCGATCAGGACTGGCGGGCGGCGACAACCGGCTGCCCGCTGGCCCGCCCATAGAGAAAGCCCTGTGCCCAGTCGATGCCGAGATCCTTGATGATGGCGGCGGTCTCGACGGTCTCCACGCCCTCGGCAAGTGTCGTGATCTTCAGTTCCTCGGCGATCCGCTGGATGCCTTGGAGGATCGCACGGACGGTCGGTTCCTGAATGCGGCTTACGAGGCTCCCTTCGAGCTTTAGAAACGAGAACGGCAGGTCGGCGAGGTACTGAAACGAGGAATAGCCACGTCCAAAGTCGTCGAGCGCGAGTTTGAGGCCGGCGTCGACGAAGGCCATGAGCAAATCACGGACGTTACGGCTGTCTGCAAACAGCTCACGCTCGGTGAGCTCGAGGACCAGTGTCCCGCGGGCGCCTCCATGGCCCTGACAGGCATCGCAATATTTGCCGATGACCTCAAGGAGACCTTGAACCACCTCGGGATGGCGCAGCAGGTCGGCCGAGATGTTGACGAAGTGCACAAGCGGCGTGTTATCGCGAAGCGATGCCACGCATCGGTCCAAGGTCGCGCGCATGACGCACTGATCGATCTTGTAGGTCAGCTGGAGATGCTGGGAGACTTCGATGAACTCCTCGGCGGCGAGTATCCGTCCATTGGGAAGGATCATGCGGGCGAGCGCCTCCTCGGCCACGATCTCGCCGCTATGGAGATCGACTATGGGCTGATAGGCGGCGACGATGCGCTGCTCGTGAAGGGCGGCCTCGAGGGCCGCGCCCATGCCGAGCAGGCGCTTTTGAACGGTGGTGGCGCGTACCGCGCGGTTGCGCCCCGAGCTTTTGGCATGATAGAGCGCGGCTTCGACCGCGTTCAGTAGGTCCGCGGGACCGCCGCCGTCCTCGGGAAAGCTCGCTACGCCGAAACTCGCGGTGATGTGGATGCGGCTCGTCTTCGACAAAATGACGAGCCGCTCGATGCGCTGGCGCAGGCGCTCGACGAGGCTGTCGACGTTGTGGGTCTCATTGATTACGCACAAGAACTCCGGGCCGCCCCAGCGGCCGACAGTGGCATCCGCCCCGAGGACTTCGCGCAGGACCTCCGCCATCTGGCGCAGCACCCGGTCAGCAAATTCACGCCCGAGGCTGTAATTTATCAGCTTGAACCGGTCGATATCGCACAAGATGACGCCAAAGCGTTTTCCGAGCTCCATGCGCGTCGCCACCGTTTCCTGTAGCGCGGCTCGACTCGGGACGCTTATAGAATCGCCCGGATCCGACATCGACATGACGCAGTCCTCTTCAGCACAAGAAATCCCCGACGCTTTTATGGGATTCAGTATACGTTAAAGCACGAATCAGTGTCTGTCCAAAAGAAAATGCGCAAAGGTCGTTTCTAATGTTGTGCCATCCAGCCTAAGCGCGCTAGGCGCGCCGCGCCAAGCGCCGCCGGTCGATCGCTGATCGTGCTCACGGGGACACCCAGCACCCGTTCCCGGATCATGCGCCACGCGGCATTGCCCGCACCGCCGCCGGTCGTCACCACGCGTTCGAGTCGCGGGGCGCCGTGCGCGGTCAAAAGCGCATAGCTCCGCGCCTCGACGGCGGCGAGGCCCTCGAAAAGGCCTTGGAGGAATAACCGGTCGTCGGACGGCCTTGGAGTGAGTCTTGGCGCAAGCTTGGGATCGTTTATCGGGAAGCGTTCGCCGGGTTTCAGGAGCGGGTAATAATGAAGCTCAGTGTCTTGGACGAGCGGCAGTTCGGCGGACAGGCGCAGGAGTGCCGCCCTGTCGAAATAATGGGCGAGCACCGCGGCGCCGCTATTCGAGGCCCCGCCCACGAGCCATGTGTGAGCGAGACGGTGGCTGTAGATGCCCGATTCCGCGACCAACACCGGTTGTGGACTCTCGATCTTCAAGACCAGGGTCGATCCAAGCGAACTAACACCAGAACCTTGAGGCAATGGCCCGAGTGCCAGGAACGCGGCGGTGCTGTCGGTGGTGCCGGCGACGATGAGCGGCGGCACGCGCAGGCCAAGACGGCGGGCAAGGTCACGGTGCAGCGGAGCAAGCGGTGTGCCCGCTGGCACCACGCTCCCCAAGTAGGGGCTCGTGGGTGCGCGCACGAGCGCCTCGGACCAGTGGCCATCGAAGCCAAGCTTTAAGGCGTTGTGCGCATCCATGACCCGGTGGCATCGCGCCAGCATGCCGGCAAGCCACGGCCCTTGCGCGGTCAGAACCGCTGCCTGCGGATAATGTCGGATAAGCCACAAAAGTTTGGCGGGCCCCCCGTAGGGCCCCGAAGCGGGGCCTGCCCTAAGGCCCGCCGCCGCAAGGGCCGAGGCCTCGGCGCTCGCCCGGCCATCATTGTAGGCGAGCACCGGCGTAAGCGGACGCCCGTTGGATGGATGGCAGAGGAACACGGTCCCGGAGGTGCCATCGATGGCAATGGCGGCGATTTCGGCCGATGGCCGGCGACGGCTTATGTGGGTGATGAGTTGTAGGGTGTGGCGTAGCCAGGCCGCGGGGGTCAAGGATTGGCCGCGTGGCCAGGCGCGGGCGACGACCGTGCGCCGCCGCCCGGCTTCATCGAGTGCGCCGATGCGGATCCCCGAGGTGCCAAGGTCGACACCCAGAAATAACCGTTCGCGGCCCATCCTCACAGGCCGTTTTCGGGCAGTCCGGGCGGTCGTTGGCCATGGTGCGCGATGACGTTCGTGTAGAGGCCGCCACGGACGTTGAATCGAGCCGTGAGCACCATGTAGCGGGGCGCCGTGGCCGCCACCAGGTCATTTAAGATGCGGTTGGTCACGGCCTCATGGAACGCCCCCTCATTGCGGTACGACCAGACGTAGAGTTTCAGGGACTTGAGCTCGACGCACGCCTGATCGGGTACATAGACGAGATCGAGTTCGGCGAAGTCCGGTTGGCCGGTTTTGGGGCAAAGACAGGTGAATTCCGGGATCCGGATATGGATCTGATAGTCGCGTTCCGGATGGGGGTTGGGGAAGGTCTCGAGCTGCTTGGTCGGTTCGGTAGGCATTTCCGTCTCTAGTGTGCTAGCTTTGCAGCCCATTGTAGCCGATCACGACGTCTCATGCGCTTAAAGAAGATCAAGCTCGCGGGCTTCAAATCCTTTGTTGACCCGACCACGGTACCGGTGGCCGCCAATCTCGTTGGCATCGTCGGTCCAAATGGTTGCGGGAAGTCCAACATCATCGATGCCGTTCGCTGGGTGATGGGGGAAAGCTCGGCACGCCATCTGCGTGGCGATACGCTTGCGGACGTCATCTTCAGCGGATCGACGAGCCGTAAGCCGGTCAGCCAGGCGTCGGTGGAGCTTATATTCGATAACAGCGAAGGCCGTGCCGCCGGGGAATATGCCCGTTATGCGGAGATCGTCGTGCGCCGTGAGGCCTCGCGCGATGGGGCATCGGATTACTTCCTGAACAAGACGCGTTGCCGCCGAAAGGACATCACCGATCTGTTTCTCGGGACTGGTCTTGGCCCGCGCGCCTACTCCATCATCGAGCAAGGCATGATCTCGCGGATCGTCGAGGCGCGCCCGGAGGACCTTCGCTTGTTTCTCGAGGAGGCCGCCGGCATCTCGCGCTACAAGGAGCGGCGCCGAGAGACCGAGAACCGCCTGCGCCATGTGCGCGAAAACCTTGCGCGGCTGGACGACACACGCGGAGAGCTCGACACGCAGCTCAATCGTCTCAAGCGCCAGGCGGCCGCGGCGCAGAACTACAAGGTCTGGCGGGAACGCGAGCGCGAGCTGCGCCTGACCCTGGCGGGCGCCCAGTTCCGGCACTTCACCCACGAAATCGGGGCCGCCGACATGGCCGCCGGGCAGGCCGTAACCGCAGTGGAGGCGGCGCTCGCCCGGCAATGCGCCCTGGAGGCCGAGACCGAGGCCTTGCGCGTGGCGCGCGATGAGGGCAACGAGATGGTGCGCGCGGTGCGCGAGCGCGCCTACGCGGCGGCCACCGAGGTCACGCGCCGCGAGCAGGAGATATCGCATGCGCGCGCCATGGGCGCCGAACGGCGCACCGAACAGCAGGGCATCCTCGCCCAATGCGAGCGCCTGGAACAAGAGGTGGCGGCGGATCAGGAGCGCGAGCAGTCGCTCTCACAAGAGCTCGCGGGGCTTGCCCCCGCCGAACAGCAGGCGGGCGCCGAAGAGCGCGCCGCGGCCGAGGCGCAACGCCAGGCCGAGGGTGTGCTCGATAAGTGGCGGCGTTCGTTCGAGGCAGCGGGCCTCGAGGCCCAGGGGCCGGTGCGGGCGAGTGCCGCGGCGCGCGGCGAGACGGTGCGCCTGACGGCGCGGAGCGAGGACCTGAAGGGGCGTGTGGCGCGTCTCGAAAGCGAGGCGCAGAGCGTCGGCGCAAGCGGCGGGAGCGGACTTGCAGCCCTGACCGAGGCCTCGGGCCTCGCGGATCGTGATTACGAGGACGCGAAAGAGCGGCTGACCGGCCTCGAGGAGCGGTTGGCCATGCAGCGGCAAGCCTTGGAGACGGCCACGCACGAGGTCGCCGAGCAAACCGGGACCGTCAAGGCCGCGGATGCGCGGCTCGCATCGCTGCGCAGCATGCAGGCGCAGGCCTTGCGGACGGGCCACGAGGCCTTGAGCCGCTGGGTACGCGAGCACGGTCTTTCGCAGGCGCCAAGGCTTGCCACTCAGCTCGATGTGGATAGCGGATGGGAACGAGCCATCGAGCGCTGGCTCGGGACCAAGATCGCGGCGGTGTGCGTGCCCGCGGGCACCATCACGCCGGAGCGCGTGGCGCCCCTGGAGAAGACCCCGGTGGTACTGTTCGAGCCGCTCGCAGCCGACGCCGATGAGGGGCCATCGGGGCTTGCGGCTAAGGTGCGCGCGCCGTTTTCGGTGGCGGGGCTCTTTGGCGGTGTGCGCCCCGTGGAGTCGCTCGCGCAGGCTTTGGCCTTGCGCGCCGGGCTATCTGCGAACGAAACCCTGGTGACCCCGGAAGGCGTGTGCGTCGGCCGCGATGTGATCAGTTTCGCGGGCGAGAATGACGAGCGCGCCGGCGTGTTGGCGCGCGAGCGAGAGATCGCGGAATGGACGCGGCGCGAGCAGGCAAGCCGCGCGGCATTGGCGATTGCCGAGCGCGCCCGTGATGGCGCGCGCGCGGAGCTCGGGGCCCTCGAGGGGCAGCGCGCCGAGGCCCGCCGCGCCCTGGACCGGTGTGCCGATGTGCGCACCAAGGCGCATGGCGCGGTGCAGCGCGCGCACGCCGAGGAGCAGAGCCGAGCGGCGCGCCATGGCCGCTTGCTGGCCGAGCTCGGCGAGGTCAAAAAGGAACTGGAAGCGTGTCTTGTCGAGCGTGAGCGCGCGGAGGTTGAAGAGCGGCGCGCGCGCGAGGTGGCGGTGCAAAGCGAGGCGGCACTGGCGGCGCTCGCCGGTGAGCGCGAGACCCATCAGGCGGCGCTCGAGGCCGCGCGCGCGACGCTACGCGCGGCAGGCGACAAGCGCCACAAATTGGCGATGGCGCAGCAGCAGGCGCGTACCGCGCGCGATGGACTACGCGAGCGGCTCGCGCGTGCGCGCGCCGAGCTAGAAAGGCTTGCGGTGCGCCGCGAGGCGGTGGCGCGACAGATCGAGGAGGCGCTCGCCAAGGAGCATGCGCCGCAGGCGGAACTCGGGCGACTGCTCGACGAGCGCGCGGCGGCCCAGGCGGCGCTCGCCGCCGCCGAGCAGGATCTCGATGTCAGGGAACAGGCGTTGCGGCGCGCCAACGGCTTGCGCCACGACGTCGATGCCGCAACGCGCGCAGCCGAGGAGGAGGCGAACAAGAAGAAACTTCGGGTCCACGAGCTCAAGGTGCGCCGTGATGCGCTGCTGGAGGGGCTGCGCGCGCAGGGGGTGGAGGAAGACATCGCGCGCATCGCCGAGGACCTGCAGGAACATGTCGATATCGAGCCGCTGGAGCGCGAGCTCGCGGACCTCGTGGAGCGTGTTCGACGCCTCGGGGCCGTGAACCTTATGGCCATCGAGGAATTCGAGGAGCAGTCGCGCCGCAAGGAGTTTCTCGACGCGCAACACGCCGACTTGAGTGAGGCGCTGGCGCTTCTGGACGAGGCGATTCGCAAGATCGATCGCGAGACGCGCAGCCGCTTCAAGGAGACCTTCGAGCGCGTCAACGAGGACTTCAAGGCGTTCTTTCCGCGGCTCTTTGGCGGCGGTGAGGCGCAGCTCCTTTTGAGCAGCGAGGACCTCCTGGAGACCGGCGTCACTGTCATGGCGCGCCCGCCCGGCAAGCGCAATAGCACGATCCAGCTTTTGTCTGGTGGCGAGAAGGCGTTGGTCGCGGTATCACTGATCTTTGCGCTATTTGCCTTGAATCCGGCGCCATTTTGCTTCCTGGACGAGGTCGATGCGCCACTCGACGAGGCCAATGTCGGGCGTTTTGCGCAGACCTTGAAGGAGCTCTCCAAGAAGAGTCAGCTGCTCTTTATCACGCATAACAAGGTGACCATGGAGGCCGCGGATGTGCTGCTTGGGGTGACCACCGCCGAGGCCGGCGTATCGCGGCTCGTGAGTGTCGACGTCGAAGAGGCGCTCGGCATGGTGGCACGGCAGACCGCGGAGGCCTAAGGCATGGGTCTGCGAGGCGCGCTCATCATACTCGGCCTTCTGGTCATGGCGGTCGTGGCGCTGAATGCCTATGATCGTGGGCGCATCAAGCGCGGCCTACTGGCGTTGCTCGAGGGGCGATTGAAGGGCCGGGCCGTGATCAATGAGGCGCCATCCAAGGAACACGCGCCGCCATGGACCGAGCGGCGCGTGTTGCGCCCCGAGGCCGAAGGGCCAGCGGAGGAGGCAAAGACCGCGGGCGCCGAGGAAGGCGGCACGGAAGAGCCGTTCGGGAGCATCGATTTCATCGTGTTCCTGCCAGGCGATGTCATGGTCGAGCGCGATGCGGCCCTGGGTATCTACAAACAAAGCGAGTACCTGATCGACAAACCGCATCGGCTCTACGGCCAGCGGGAAGGCAGTCAGGTATGGGGTAATCTATCCAGGGATCCGGGGACTGCCCGTTATGGGCTGCTGGCGCTGGCATTGCAGCTTGCCGACCGGTCAGGGGCGGTGAACGAGTCGGAGCTAAACGCGCTCTCGCAGATCGGCCTGAAGCTCGCCGATGCCTTGGATCGCCCGACGCGATTTAATATGACGTTTGAGCAGGCCCTGGAGCGGGCCAGCGCGCTCGACAAATTCTGTAGCACGTTCGATGTCATAGCGACCATCAATGTGCTCGCGGACTCGGCCCCGGTGTTTCGTGGGCCGGCCATCGAACGCGCGGCGCATGAGGCGCGCCTGGAGTTCGGGGTGCGTAACATCTTTCACCGCAAAAACCCTGCGGCGGGCGCGTGCCGCTACCTTTACAGTCTCGCCAACCTCTATCAGCCGGGATCCTTCGACCCGCTGCGCCTCGACGTGTTTCAGACCCAGGGGCTTACGTTGTTCATGTCGGTGCCATCGGTGCCTGACCCGCTGGCGGCGTTCACGGATATGGTGGATGCGGCGCGGGTGCTGGCGCGGCGCCTAGGGGGGAGGCTGTTTGACGCCGATCGCAAGCCGCTGTCGGATGCGGGCCTGCGGGCCATCCGCACCCAGATCCAGGACATAGCCGACCACATGGTCCAGCATGGCATCACCCCCGGGAGCCTGAACGCCGTGCGTCTTTTCCCGCCATGACGCAAGACCCCGCCCTACAGCGCGCCGCTTGGCTGCGCGCTACGCTCGACTACCATAATTATCGCTACTATGTGCTAGACGACCCCGAGATCAGCGACGCCGACTATGATCGGCTGTTTGCCGAACTCGTGGAGCTCGAGCGCGCGCGCCCGGACCTCGCGCGGCCGGATTCGCCCACGCAGAGGGTGGGGACGCGGCCGAGCACGGCATTCGCGCCAGTGGTTCACGGGCAGGCGATGCTGTCGCTCGCCAATGTCTTTTCCGAGCAGGAGCTTGCCGATTTTGATCGACGCGTGCGCGAGCGCCTGGGACATGATGATGTCATCTATGTCGCGGAGCCTAAGTTCGATGGATTGGCGGTGAGCCTGCGCTATGAAGACGGGCTCTTGGTGCGTGCGGCCACGCGCGGCGATGGCGCCACCGGCGAGGACGTAACGGCCAATGTGCGCACGATCCGCAGCTGTCCCTTGCGATTGCAAGGCGCGGCGCCGCCACGCGTCCTGGAGGTGCGGGGCGAGATCTATATGCCGCGCGACGGCTTCCTGCGCCTGAATGCAGCGCAGCGGGCGCAAGGCGGCAAGCCGTTCGCCAATCCGCGCAATGCCGCCGCCGGGAGTCTGCGCCAGCTCGACCCGGCGATCAGCGCGCAGCGCCCCCTGCGGCTATTTTGTTATGGCACCGGCGAATGGTCCGGGGGCACACCGCCGCGTTCCCAGGAGCAGCTCCTTGCGATGCTCGCGGACTTTGGGTTGCCGGTCAACCCGGAGCGGCGCGTGGTGACGGGCTATGGCGGCTGCCTCGGATATTACGAGGACCTGGGACGCCGCCGCGCCCGGCTCGCCTATGAGATCGACGGCGTGGTCTATAAGGTCAACGACGTCGCCGAGCAGCGCCTCCTCGGGGAGCTGTCGCGCACGCCGCGTTGGGCGGTGGCGCACAAGTTCCCGTCCGAGGAGGCCGTGACGCAGGTCGAGCGCATCGATGTGCAGGTGGGCCGCACCGGGGCCTTGACGCCGGTTGCGGTGCTTGCGCCGGTGGCGGTCGGCGGCGTAATGGTCAGCCATGCGACTTTGCACAATCCCGATGAGTTGGCGCGCAAGGACGTACGCATCGGAGATTCGGTGAGCGTGCGCCGCGCCGGCGATGTGATCCCCGAGATCGTCGGCGTGGTGCTCGACTTGCGCCCCCGCGATGCTCAGCCGTTTTCCTTTCCGGACCATTGCCCGGTGTGCGGGTCGCCGGTCGTGCGCGATCAGGGCGTGGTGGCGCGCTGCGCGGGTGGTCTCGTGTGCCAGGCGCAGAGACGGCAAACGATCCGCCATTTTGCCTCGCGGCGGGCCATGGATATCGAGGGCGTGGGCGACAAGCTGGTCGAGCAGCTGGTCGAGAGTGGTCTTGTCGAGACGGTCGCCGACCTTTTTAAACTTACGGCCTCGGACCTCGCCGGCCTTGAGCGTATGGGTGAACGGTCCGCGGCCAAGGTCACGCAGGCCATCGCCGCAAGCCGCGCGACGACCTTGCCGCGCTTTTTATATGCGCTTGGGATTCCGGAGGTGGGGGAGGCGACGGCACGCGCCCTGGCGCGGCATTTCGCGAGCCTCGAGGCGCTCATGGCGGCCGACGAGCATGAGCTCACGGCGGTGCCCGATGTCGGGCCGGTGGTGGCGCACGCCATCGCGGTGTTTTTCTCCGAGCCCCATAACCGCGCCGTAATCACCGGCCTCAAGGCCGCGGGGGTTCACTGGCCGGCCCTGGAGAGGCCGGGCCGCGGACCGCTATCCGGCAAGACCGTGGTGCTGACGGGGACCCTCGAGGACATGACGCGTGAAGAGGCGCGCGCGGCGCTCGAAGGTCTCGGGGCAAAGGTCAGCTCCAGTGTCTCGCCGCGCACGGATTACGTGGTGGCCGGGCGCGACCCGGGCAGCAAGGTCAAGCGCGCCGAGGAGTACGGTGTGCCGGTGATCGACGAGCAGGGGTTGCGCGCATGGCTCGATAAGGGCTAGGCGACGGGCAACGAATGCTAGCGCCGGATCAGGCGAGGGCGCCCCGGGAGGGTGGTGCGGCGTACGCGGGGGTCAGGAGACCGCTAGGTAATGAATGGCGGCCTTGCGGCGCATGGTGGCCATCATATTGTCGACCTCTTGCTGTTCCAGGGACCGATAAAGGCGGGTCTCGACGGCCGCGAAGGATGGCGGCGTATACGGGCGCTTGCCCAGTAATTGAATGATGTGCCAGCCGAAACGGGTCTTGATCGGGGCCGGGGAGATCTCGCCGGTATGCATGGTCTCCAGTGCGCGATAGAACGATGGCAGGACGTCGGCGGCGTTGAACCAGCCGAGCGCCCCGCCTTGATCGGCGGACGAGCTGTCTAGCGAGTAGCGGCGCGCGAGCACCGAGAAGCGTATGCCGTCATGGAGCTTTTTCAGGATCGCCAGGGCCTTGGCGCGGGTCGCGACCAGGATGTGGCGGGCCTCGTACTCCTCATGCGGGGCATGGAGCAACTCTTGCCGATAGAGGGTCTCGAGGGCCGCGTGCGTGATCCGGTGGGTGGCGAGGAAGTGCTTCAGCATGGCGCGCGCCAGGATATTCTCGCGATCCTCTTTCAGGGCCACATGAACCGCGGGTAGCCGCTGAAGGCCGGCCTTGCGCGCCGCTTGCGCGAGAATGACGCGATTGATGAGCTCATTCAGGATGATCTTGTGGCTTTGCGCATTATGGGGCAAAGGCAGTTGCTGCAGGTCGCGGGCGCGCACATAGTCGCGGTAATCCGCCTCGGTGATGCGTTCGCCGTTGACCGTGGCAAGCGTCGGGCTTCGGTCGATCACGGGGCTCGTGTGACAGCCAACCAGAAACGCCGTGATCGCGGTGACGATGAGCAGCCCTGCTTGCGTGAAACGAGATCGGGACATAGACGTGATCAGATATCCCCGGGGACGAGGGCGCGGATCGATAGCGCATGGATGTCTTTACGAAGGCCGGCGAGCGCCTCATAGACCAGACGGTGGCGCTCGAGGAGGCCGCAACCCCGGAAGCGCTCGGCGATGATCAGTACCGTATAGTGCCCCCCACTGCCTGCGCCGGCGTGTCCGACGTGCTGGAGCGAGTCGTCCGTGACTAGGATCTCGGCGGGCGCAAAGGCCTCCTTCAGGCGTTCGCCGATTGCGTCGCGTACGCTCACGGCAGCACCTGCCGGAAGGGCCGCACGGCCACATCCTCGTAGACGGCGGCACGCGTATAAGGGTCTTCGGAGGCCCAGGTGCGCGCCGCGGCAAGCGACGGAAATTCCGCGACGATGAGGCTCGCGCTATAGCCTGCCGGTCCCGGATCGGGGCTATCCACGGCCGGACACGGACCGGCCAATACCAGCCGGCCCTCATCCTGCAGCGCACGCAGCCGATCCAGGTGCTCCGGCCGCGCGGCGTCGCGCCGCGCGCCGCTGTCGGATGCGAGTGTCCCCAGGATCATGTACAGCATAAGGCCCCTCTGCCACACGGCGTGCTCGGCCGTATGGATCGTATAGCGCGTATCGTATGCGCCCTCTTGTCAGGAATAAAGGGCTTTGGCGGGTGTTGCGCCATTCTTTTTGCATGGAACCGTGCGTGCCCGCCCTTGGGGCATCGGCGCCTGTCGGCGGTGTTAGTGGAGGGAGTTCTGGGCGAGCGCCTGGAAGTAGTGGGTCATGATGGCGCGCACCCGCGCCGGGTATTGCACGACCTCCATTTGACGCATCCCTTCCCGAAAAAACTCCTTGGCGTCCCCCGGAAGGCCCTGAATCAGGTCGTCGAAGACCCCCGACATGAGCTCGGTGTTATAGGAACGGGTGGCCACGATGGCGCGGTTCAGCTGAAGGATGCGCCACGGGCGCCGATCGTCGGACTTATCCTGGTCGGCGGCGATGTCGCTTTCGGTCGCGCGCATGAGCTTTCCCATGAAGGCGGTCATCTCCTCCAGGGCCTCCGGCTCATGAAGTTCGTTGGCCATCACCGCAAGCCCGTTTACAATGGGTTCCAGGGCTCGCACTCGTCCATGGTGGCGCATGATCCAGTCGCCGATGGTGACCGCGAGCCGTTCGAGTTCGGCCTTGGCCTTGGCAAGGCCGAGCTGCTGGCTGATTTCAGCTAGCTCCGCGAGCGTCAGCAGGCCGCTATTTCCAAGGCGCGTTGCATCGTCGTCGGGCAGCGGAGCCTCTCGTCCATGGCGGTCGTCGAGCTCGGCCAGCATGCGAAAAAACGGCTCGAGCGTGGCCACGAGGGTCGCCGGATCGTTTTCCTGGCCTGTCTTGCCTTGCGGGCGCCAAGCGGCCAGGAGCGTATCCCGTATCCGGCGAAGGTGTTCAAGGGCATGGCGGGGCGTGGGTATGGGAATCATGAGGCCTCGGCGACCGGAAGGTGACAAAATTGTACTACGATTTGCATACACACACAGTCTGGTCGGATGGGGAGCTCGAGCCGGCGTTGCTGGTGGCGAACGCCGCTGCCGCCGGGGTGCATGTTTTGGCCCTGACCGACCATGATACCATGGCCGGTGTCGATGAGGCCGCCAGCGCGGCGCGCAATCTCGGCATTCAGTTCATTCCCGGCGTCGAGCTATCGGTGACCTGGCAAGGCCTTACCGTGCACGTGGTTGGGCTCGGACTCGACGCCGACAATGCGCGTTTAAGGGAGGCCCTGGAGGACCTGCGCGAGAGGCGCATCGAGCGCGGCCGGGCGATGGTAGCGGCGCTTGCGGCGGCAGGCCTCGGGGAGGCGCAATCGATCCTCGATCGGCCGGGCATCGTCAGCCGTGTCCATGTGGCCGACTGGCTGGTGGCCCAGGGTCACGCGCCGGACCGGGCGCGGGCGTTCAAGCGTTTCCTGACGAGAGGGACGCCGGCCTATGTGGTGGCGCAATGGCCGGATCTCCCTGCGGCGGTCGACTGGATCAGGGGGGCCGGGGGGTGCGCCGTTCTCGCCCATCCCATCCGTTACCGGTTGAGCGGCGGGCGCCTGGATCAGCTGGTGCGCGCCTTTACCGAGGCCGGGGGAGCGGCGCTCGAGGTGGTCACGGCGGGGCTCGACGCAGGCGAGATCGGGCGGCTTGCGCGGCTTGCGCGCAGGCATGCGCTCCACGCCTCGGTGGGATCCGATTTCCACAAGGCCCTGCCCTGGCGCCCGCAGCCAGGGGGCTTGCCGGAGCTCCCGGGCGATTGCCAGCCGGTGTGGGACCGCTGGCCGGGAATCGCGCAGGGGATCAAGTGATGGCCCAGTACTTTGTTATGCACCCACGTAATCCGCAGACGCGGCTTGTGCGCGCCACGGTGGATATCGTGACCAAGGGCGGTGTGATCGTTTATCCGACAGACTCCTGTTATGCGCTTGGCTGCGCGCTCGAGAACAAGGCCGGGCGGGATCGCATCTGTCGCTTGCGTGAGCTCGACACCAAGCATCCGTTCACGCTTGTCTGCCGGGACCTCTCGGACCTGGCGACCTATGCGCAGGTCGACAACAGCGCCTATCGCATCCTGCGGGCCCATACACCCGGCCCTTACACCTTTGTATTGCCAGCCACCAACGAGGTCCCGCGGCGACTGCTGGACCCGAAGAGACGAACGATCGGCGTGCGCGTTCCCGACAACGTCGTGGCGCAGGCCTTGCTGGCGCAGCTCGGCGCCCCGCTTATGAGCGTAAGCCTGATCCTGCCTGGTGATGACATGCCGCTCAGGGACCCGATGGAGATCCGCGAGCGCCTGGAACACGCCGTCGATGTCGTCATCGACGGCGGGCCGTGCCCAGGGGATCTGACCAGCGTGGTGGTCTGGGAAGATCGGGAGTTCCGGGTACATCGCGCCGGCATGGGCGACACGTCGATGTTCGCGCCGCGCGAAGGGGGCTGATATACTCCCGCCATGACTGCCCTCAACCCCTTGCAAACCTTTTCGATCTGGGCGCTTCCGGTGCTGTTTGCCGTAACCTTGCACGAGGTGGCACACGGTTGGGTAGCAAAGCGCCTCGGGGACCCGACGGCCCAACGCCTCGGACGGCTGTCACTCAATCCGATCCGGCACATCGATCCCGTGGGCACGATCCTGATCCCGGGGATTTTGATCTTGATGCAAACCGGATTCATATTCGGATGGGCCAAGCCCGTGCCCATCACATGGTCGAATCTGCGCAAACCGCGGCGGGACATGGCGTTGGTGGCGCTGGCGGGCCCCGGGGCTAACCTGCTCATGGCGATCCTGTGGGGGCTTGTGGGGCGGCTTGCCACCTATCTGCCCTCGATGTGGGCGGCACGGCCCTTGTTCTACATGGGTATCGCCGGGATCACCATAAATATCGTGTTGATGGTCTTGAATCTTTTACCGCTGCCGCCGCTCGACGGGAGCCGCGTGCTCGCCGGGCTGCTGCCGGCTCGCCTGGCCGCAAGCTATAGCCGCATAGAACCCTATGGTCTGTGGATTTTATTGTTGCTCGTTGCCACCGGCGTGCTTGGCTCGATCCTGGGCCCCCCGGTGACGATATTGCGCGGCCTCGTGTTTGCCTTGAGCAGGATGGGGTAAATGTCGTCTGTCCTTCCGTCGGCTACGCGGGTCGTGTCCGGTATGCGCGCGACCGGACGGCTTCATCTTGGGCATTATCACGGTGTCCTCAGAAACTGGGTACGTCTCCAGAACGAGTATGACTGTTTCTTCTTCGTTGCTGATTGGCATGCCCTGACCACGCATTACGAAGACCCCGGCATCATCGCCGAGAGCGTCCGCGATATGGTCATCGACTGGCTGGCGGCGGGGGTCGATTTTCAGAGCGCCACTTTGTTCGTGCAATCCGACGTCCCACAGCACGCCGAACTCCATCTGCTGCTGTCAATGATCACGCCGCTTGGCTGGCTCGAGCGTGTCCCCACGTTCAAGGACCAGCAGGAAAAGCTGCGTGAGCGGGACTTGGCGACCTACGGATTTCTTGGCTATCCGCTGTTGCAAAGCGCCGATATCCTCGCCTACCGCGCGGCCTTCGTGCCCGTGGGCGAGGATCAGGTGGCGCATATCGAGCTGTGCCGCGAAGTGGCGCGCCGGTTCAACTACCTTTATGGACGCGAGGCAGGCTTTCTGGAGAAGGCCGAAGAGGCCTTGCGGATCATGGGCCGCAAGGCCGCGAAGGCTTATAAGGATCTGCGCGAGGCCTATCTGGAAAGGGGTGAGAAGGAGGCCTTGGAGACGGCGCGCGCCCTTATTGAGCGACAAGCAAACATGACGCTAGGCGACAAGGAGCGGCTTTTTGGTTATCTGGAGGGTCACGGGCGCCTGATCCTTACCGAACCGCAGGCCTTGCTCACGCCGCAGTCGCGGATGCCGGGGCTTGATGGCCAAAAGATGTCGAAGTCCTATGGAAACACCATAGGATTACGCGAGCATCCGGACGAAGTGGCGAAAAAGCTGAAGACGATGCCCACCGATCCCGCGCGTAAGCGGCGGACAGACCCGGGCAATCCGGATCTTTGCCCGGTCTGGCCCTTCCATGAAATTTATTCCTCGGAGGATGTGAAGACCTGGGTTCGCAACGGCTGCACGACCGCCGGCATCGGCTGTCTTCAATGCAAGCAACCGGTCATAGACGCCGTCAATGCCGAGCTTGCCCCGATCCGCGAGCGCGCCCAGGAGTTGGAACGGGATGCCGCTGGGGTTCGGACGATCTTGGCCGACGGGGCGCGCCGGGCTCGAGAGGCGGCGGACGAAACACTAGAAGATGTGCGCCGCGCCATGGGTCTGGCGTGGGACTAGTGCCATGAGCGCGGTCCTGGTTCGCGGGGAGGAATGGACCAAGATCCCCGAAGACCTCTATATCCCCCCGGATGCCCTTGAGGTCATTCTTGAGGAGTTTGCCGGGCCCCTCGACCTGCTCTTGTACCTCATCCGTCGCGACAATATCGATGTCCTTGATATTCCGATAGCGGAAGTAACGCGCCAGTACATGACCTATGTTGAGATCATGAAGGCGATCAAGCTTGAGCTGGCCGCGGACTACCTCGTCATGGCGGCGTTGCTGGCCGAGATCAAATCACGCATGCTGCTGCCAAGGCCCGTGACGGCGGAACCCGAAGAGGCGGATCCGCGTGCCGAGCTTGTGCGGCGGCTGTTGGAATATGAACGTTATCAGGCGGCGTGCGAGAGCCTCGAGGAGAGGCCGCGCGTTGGGCGTGAATTGTTTTTGCCGGAGATCCCCATGGACGGCCGGAATAACGAACGGCCGGCGCCGACCGTGACACTTGAGGACCTTCTGGGCGCGTTGCGCGCGGTCTTGCGGCGTGAGGACGCCTTCGCCCATCACCGCGTGATGCGCGAGCCCTTGTCGGTAAGAGAACGGATGACGCATATCCTTGAGCAGCTACGCTCGGACGGATTCACGGAATTTTCGGGGCTTTTCCAGATTGGTGAAGGAAAGCGGGGCGTTGTCGTAACCTTCCTAGCAATTTTGGAGTTGGTGAGAGAGTCTTTGGTCATGCTCGTTCAGAACGAGCCGTTTGCCCCTATCCATGTAAAGGCTGCCGCATGAGTGAGGTTCGTATTCGGGATATCGTGCAGGCGGCTCTGCTGGTGGCGGGGGAACCGTTGACCCTGGAGCGTCTTGGGTCTTTGTTCGCCGAAGGGGCGCAGCCCGAACGGGAGGGGCTCCTTCAGGCGCTCGAGGAGATCCGCAACGCCTGCAACGATGGCCCCTTGGAGCTGCAATGTATCGATAAGGCATACAGACTACAAACCCGCGTGGAATATGCGCCATGGTTGAACCGCCTTTTCGCGGAGCGGCCAGCGCGTTACTCGCGCGCGGTTTTGGAGACGCTTGCGATCATTGCTTATCGGCAGCCGACGACGCGAGGTGAAATCGAGGCGATTCGCGGCGTGGCGGTGAGCTCAGAAATCATAAAGACGCTGTTGTCGCGGGAATGGATTCGACAGGTAGGGACGAAGGAGGTTCCCGGAAGGCCGGCCTTGTACGGTACAACGCGGGCCTTTCTTGAGAACTTCAATTTGACGTCCTTGGGTGAGTTGCCGCCACTGAGCGAACTGCGGATGGCGGCCGATGACGAGGCGGCCCAGGTGTTTGTGCCGATCGGTGCGTCGATAGACCCTTCAGCTACCGAGTCCGAGGCTACCGAGTCCGAGGCTACCGAGTCCGAGGCTACCGAGTCCGAGGCTACCGAGTCCGAGGCTACCGAGTCCGAGGCTACCGAGTCCGAGGCTACCGAGTCCGAGGAGGGAGAGTCAGGGGAGGCCTTGTGAGCGAGAAACTGCAGAAAGTCTTGGCGCAGCGAGGGCTCGGGTCGCGGCGCGAGATGGAGCGGATCATCCTGGCCGGGCGCGTTAAGGTCGATGGTAAGGTGGCAACGCTCGGGGAACGGGTCGATCCCGGTGGGGACATCGTTGTTGACGGCTGGCGGCTGGGGCACCGTCCGCTGCCTAAAGGCCGTGTCCTCATATACCACAAGATGACGGGCGAGATGTGTACGCGTAGCGACCCCGGGGGGCGGCCGCTGGTATTCGATAAGCTCCCGCCGATTCGTCAGGGGCGGTGGGTAGCCGTGGGGCGGCTCGATGTCAACTCGTCTGGTCTTATGCTTTTTACCACTGACGGGGAATTGGCGGCGCGGCTCATGCACCCTTCCACAGGCGTGGCGCGCCGGTACGCGGTACGTGTCCTCGGACGCGCGAGCCCCGATGCCTTGGCGCAATTGACGCGAGGCATCATGCTGGAGGATGGAATTGCGCGCTTCACGGAGATGAAGGATGCGGGCGGTGACGGCGCCAATCGTTGGTATCACGTCACTATCATGGAGGGGCGCAAACGCGAGGTCCGCCGGCTGTTTGCCGCCGCGGGGCTCGTGGTGAGCCGCCTGATCCGCATTAGCTATGGCCCGGTGGAGCTTCCGCGAACCTTGCGACCGGGCTGCAGTCGCGCGCTTGCCGCGCCAGCGGTAGCCGAGTTGTATACCGTTGCAGGCCTGGCGGCCCCACAAAAATCCCGGTGAAGGCATCCCACCTCGTCTGTGTCTATCACGACCTCTTCGCGCATTACGGGCCACGCCATTGGTGGCCCGCGGATTCCCCCTTTGAGGTCATGGTGGGGGCGGTGTTGACCCAGAATACGTCATGGACCAACGTGGAGCGCGCGCTCGAGCGCATGAAGGGCGTGGTGGCCCTCGAAGCCGCGCCCATGGCGGCCCTGCCCGTGGAGGTCTTGGCCGATGCCATGCGTCCGGCGGGTTATTACAACGTCAAGGCGCGGAGGCTTCAGGCGCTGTGCCGGTGGGTCGTCGACCAAGGGGGCATGGACACGCTCCACGGCATGGAGACCCAAGCGCTGCGCACCGGGCTTCTGGGCGTCCATGGGGTCGGACCGGAGACCGCGGACGATATCGTCCTTTACGCCTTTGGCCGCCCGGTCTTTGTGATCGACGCCTATACGCGGCGGCTGTTTGCGCGCCTGGGTTTCGTGCGGGGCCACGAGAGCTACGAGGATTTGCGCGAGCACTTCGAGCGCGCCCTGCCGCATGACCCGGCTCTCTATAATGAATACCATGCGCTGATCGTGGAGCACGCGAAGACGACGTGCCGGACACGGCCATTGTGCCAAGAATGTGTCTTGCGACCCCGGTGCCGGGCAATCTCGCACGCCGGGCGAGACAAAGGCACCGACAAACATTGATTATGGCGCATCGGATGGTTTGCGGGCCGGCGGCCCGCGGCTTGCAGGGACATTAAGGAGGGGTGATGGCGCAGAGATGGGCAATAGTGATCATGGCGGCATCCATGCTCTTGGGTGGGTGCGCAACCACAGGCATGCGTCCGGCACATGGTGCAGACGACCCCTTAAAGCCCCTGAACAAGAAGATCTTTGTTTTCAACCAGCACCTGGACCGCGTGCTCTTGAAGCCTACGGCCGAGGCCTATGTTGGGTTGACGCCGTTGCCGCTGCGGCGCGGGATCAGCGATTTCTTCGCCAACCTCGATGACGTGAAGGTGATCGTTAATGAGTCGCTGGAGGGCCGCGCGGGTCCGGCATTCCAGGAGACCGCGCGCTTTCTGGTCAATTCGACCCTCGGCCTGTTCGGCCTGATCGATGTCGCAACCCCCCTTGGTTTAACCGCCCACGACGCGGGCTTTGGGGAGACATTGGCGGTCTGGGGGGTGCGTAGCGGTCCTTATGTCGTATTGCCGCTCTTTGGCCCGAGCGATGTGCGGGATGCCATAGGGTTGGGTGTCGACAGCTTCACCAATCCCCCCACCTATCTGAGTGATCCGTCGGCGATGTGGGGGGCCTACGGCGCGCAGCTGATCGATACGCGTTCGCATTATCTGCATCAAGGCCTGCTAATGCGGCTCGCCGCAGGCGGACACGAGTATACATTTGTGCGGGATGCCTTCTGGCAAAAGCGCCGGGCGCTCATCCGCCGCCGCCGTGCCGGCCACTAGGATTCCATTTTCGGCGTGGTCCAGGTAAAATCGCTGACTTTCTGCGCCTTAAGGCGCCTTCATGGGGGAAATATGGTAACGATACGCTTGGCCCGTCGCGGCGCTAACAAGCGGCCTTTCTACTCGATCGTGGTCGCCGACAAGCGCCGCGCGGCGAGCGGGGCCTTCATCGAGCGCGTCGGGTTTTTCAATCCGATCGCGAGCGGTGCCGAAGAGCGTCTGCGCGTCGATCGTGAGCGCGTACAGTATTGGATTGAGAGGGGCGCGCAGGCCTCGGAGCGCGTCGCGGGGTTGCTAAAGAGCGCTTCCTGACGTCATGCCCGACCAGGCGCCCCCGGAGTGGATGGAGGTGGGCCGCGTGGCGGGCACCTACGGCGTGCGCGGGTGGTTGCGCATCCAGCCGTATACGACGAAATCCGAGACCATCCTGGATTACCAGCCATGGCGCGTGCGCCAGCGGTCTGGGGCGGTGAAGATCCCGACGGTGCTCGAGGCCCAGGTCCATGGCAAGGGCCTCATCGTGCGCATCGCCGAATGCGAGGTGCGTGAGGAGGCCGAACACTGGACGGGCGGGACCATCGAATGTCCGATCTCCGCCTTGCCGGCCCTGCCGGCCGGGGAGTATTACTGGGGCGAACTCCTGGGGCTCATGGTGGAGACGGTCGAAGGTGTGGTTTTGGGGCCCGTGCATCGGCTCCTCGAGACCGGCGCCAATGATGTGCTGGTGGTACGGGGTGGCGATCGGGAGCGGCTCATCCCTTATATCCCAGCAGTAGTTCGCGGGATCGACAAGGATGCGCGGCGCATGATCGTGGACTGGGACCCGGACTTTTGATGTGGACATCGATGTCATCGGGCTGTTCCCAGAGGCGGTGCGCGGGTTCTGCGATTGCGGCATTGTAGGGCGCGCCTCGCAGCTCGGTATCGTCACGCTGCGATTTTGGAACCTGCGGGATTTTGCCGAGGATAAGCGCCGGACCGTAGACGACCGACCCTACGGGGGCGGTCCCGGCATGGTGCTGATGGCGGAGCCCGTGGCGCGCGCGATCGATGAGGTACGGGCCCAGCATGAGGCCCCGGTCCTGTATCTGTCGCCGGCCGGACGGGTGCTTGATCATGCCGCGGTGATGGAGTTTGCAGCGCGGCCGCGGCTTATTTTGTTGGCCGGCCGCTACGAAGGCATGGATGAACGCGTTGTGCGTGCGTGCGCGGACGAGGAGTGGTCCATAGGCGATTATGTGCTATCCGGCGGGGAGGTGGCCGCCGCGGTAGTGATCGATGCGGTTGTGCGGCAGTTGCCGGGCGCCCTGGGACATGAGGACTCGGCGCGCGAAGACTCGTTCGTGGCGGGGCTCCTGGACCATCCGCATTACACGCGTCCCGAGCTATGGCGCCAGGAGCGCGTCCCGGAGGTGTTGGTATCGGGTGACCACGAGCGTATCCGGACGTGGCGCCTACGGGAGTCCCTGGGGCGCACTTGGCTGCGCCGCCCGGATCTCCTGGAAGGGCGGGAATTGGATGCTGAACAAAAGCGGCTGTTAGAAGAATTCAAACGGGAGTATCGAGGGTAAGGTTATGAGCAATATCATCAAGGAATTAGAGAGCGCGTTCCTGAAGCAGGACGTCCCGCAATTCGGACCGGGCGACACGGTCTCCGTCCAGGTGAAGGTCATCGAAGGGGAGCGCGAGCGCCTGCAGGCCTTCGAGGGCGTGGTCATTGCGCGCCGGAACCGCGGCATCAACTCGTCGTTCACGGTGCGCAAGATGTCCTATGGCGAGGGGGTGGAGCGTGTGTTCCCGTTGCACAGCCCCAATATCGCGCGCATCGAGGTGAAGCGTCGCGGTGTCGTGCGGCGCGCCAAGCTCTACTTCCTGCGCGAACTGACCGGCAAGGCCGCGCGTATTCGCGAGCGCGTCTAGGCGGCGCCCATGGGTGGCGAGCCGGGGGACGGGCAGGCCGCGGCCAGCCTGCCGGACGCCACCCTCATGGAAGATTTTCTTGATACCCTGCTGACGGAGGCCGGTCTTCGCGCGCACACCCTGGAGGGGTACGGGCG
Source organism: Pseudomonadota bacterium (assembly GCA_021841585.1). Taxonomy (GTDB): domain Bacteria; phylum Pseudomonadota; class Gammaproteobacteria; order Acidiferrobacterales; family Acidiferrobacteraceae; genus Acidiferrobacter. The sequence continues at coordinate 21,328 of JAKBUS010000022.1, forward strand.
GGACCTGGAGGCCTTTGCCCGGCATCTCAGGGGACGCGGCCTTCGTGGCGCGCAGCGCGCCGATATCACGGGTTTTCTGGCGGCCGAGGTGATGGCCGGGCGGCGGCCGCGTACCGGTGCCCGCCGCCTGTCGGCCCTGCGGCGTTTCTATCGCCATCTGCTTGCCAAAGGGGATATCTCCGAGGACCCCACTGAAGGGGTCGAAGGGCCACGCCTTGGGATCAGCCTCCCGCGGAGCTTGAGCGAGGAGGAGGTCGAGCGGCTGCTGGCGGCCCCCGGGGATCAGACACCGGAGGCGCAGCGGGATCGGGCCATGCTCGAGGTCGTGTATGCCACCGGCCTGCGCGTATCGGAACTCGTATCGTTGCGACTTTCGGAGATCGATGGCCAGGCGGGCATCGTGCGCATCGTCGGCAAGGGGGGGCGGGAGCGGCTTGTGCCCTTGGGCGAGGAGGCCCAGGTGGTGCTCGCGGCTTATCTGCGCGACGCGCGCCCCGTGTTTTTGAAGGGTGCGCCGGCTGCGGCGGTGTTTTTGACGCGCCGTGGCGGCCCCATGACGCGCCAGGCGTTTTGGGGCAACATCAAGCGCTACGCGGCCAAGGCGGGCGTGGAAACGCCCTTGTCACCCCACACCATGCGCCATGCGTTCGCTACCCACCTGATCAATCATGGGGCCGACCTGCGGGTCGTGCAGCTGCTTCTTGGGCACGCCGATCTGTCGACCACTCAGATCTACACCCATGTCGCGCGGGAACGCCTACGCACCCTGCATGCAAGGCACCACCCTCGCGGGTGACCGCCTCTAACGGCCGTCGGCCTCCACAAGGCGGTCCAGGGCCTCGTGCTCCTGTTCGAGACGGAAGGCCTCGCCGCCCAGGGGTTGTGTATAACCGAGTAGGGCGCCGGTCTGGCGCACCACGGCGCGCCAATTGACCGTACGCACGCGGCGGCGAAGAACCTCCGATAGCTGCTCGTTCAGGCGGCGTTCTTCCCGGCGCAGGATGGACAGCGAATAGAAGGCATCGAGGGATAGGTAGGCGAGTAGCACCGTGAGGCCTTGCATGAGCACCGCAGGCGGGCTCAGCAGCACGGAACTGAGCGCCGTGATCAATGTGGCGACACCGCCGCCCTTGCCGTAGGATCGGGATCGCTTCTGGGCAAAACGGTTGTCGGCCAGGGCCGCGCGCAAGGTCTCCTCGGTCTCCACCGATCGTGTCTTATGGAGGCCGTGATAGTCCCTGAGCAGGAGCAAGAGCCGCGAAAGGCGTTCGCGATGGGCCGGCTTTTGCACGCCCACATGGTCCATGTCCGCCATGCGGCCCGCCGTAAACTCCCCCCACTCATAATCGCGATCATCGCGTACGCATTCGTCGATCGCGCGCTGGCAGAGATAGCGCATCTCCAGGATCTCGGCGACCTCTATGGGGAAGCGCAGGCCAACAAGCTTTCTGTAAAAGAATGGAAAGGCGTCCGGGGAGTCCGGGAGTCTGGCAAAATCTTCGGACAGAGGCGGCTTGGAATCCATAGCTTCCTTGTAGGGGTCTTTGGCCGGATGGACGCGCGATCAAAAGCCTTTGGGGCATTATATCAGATATTCGCGGCAACGCATGTCTGCCACGCGGGCCCACACCATGGGCTACGCTCGGCTAAAATACGGTGAGGAGGCACAATGGCGGAGCCGGCAACAGAGGGGTTGGTATTGGCTTTAGGGGGAGGAGGCGCCCGCGGTCTCGCCCATATCGGTGTGTTGGAAGTGCTGGCCGAGCACGGGCTGCCGGTGCGTGCCATTGCGGGGTGCAGCATCGGGGCCGAGATCGGCGCCCTTTACGCCCGCTATGGCGATCCGGAGGTGCTCGCCAGGATCGCCCTGGGGGTCGACTGGAAGCAGACCTTGCAGCTTTTCTTGCCGGACGCCGCGGCCATGGGCGGTGTCTGCTCAGGACGCAAGATCCTCGCGTTCCTCGAGGAACACATGCCGGGCCTTTCCATAGAAGACCTGTCCTTGCCGTTCCTGGCGATCGCCACCGATCTCCATAGCGGCGAGGAGGTGATTTTGCGTTCGGGTCCGGCCGCCGGTGCGGTGCGCGCGAGCCTGTCGCTACCGGGTCTTCTCATGCCTTATCCTTGGGAAGGCCGGCTTTTGGTCGATGGAGGCGTAGTCAATCCCGTGCCCTTCGATGTCGCGGCCGACAGCTTCGGGGTGCCAGTCGTGGCCGTGGCAGTCCATCAAGGTGCGCGAGGGCTTTCGGCGGCGCCCATCGATACCCGCCCGGCCAGCTGGCGCGTGCAGATGCGGGCCTTGCTCGACCAGCCCTGGGTATCGCGCGCCCGCCTGGTGCGCACCTGGCTCGAGGAGCAGCTCGCCGAGCCGGCCGGTCCCCGCGCCCTGCAGTGGCGGGCACGCGCGGTGCTGACCCAGGCCGTCAACATCGCGCAGGCGCAGATCGTTCAGCAACGGCTGCGCGCGAGACGCCCGGCCCTTTATCTGCTACCCGACGTCGACCGCATCGGACCATTCGAATTCTACAAGGCACGCTCAGCAATCGCCGCCGGCCGTGCCGTGGCGCGCGCGCATTTGCCGGATCTTTATGCGTTGTTGGCGGCCACCCGCGACGGATCAGCGGCCCAGGCGCTGCCGGGACAGTCCGAGGCCGGCTAAGCGCGGCCGCGGCCGGACTTTTATCCGGTATCCGGTATGGCTTTGAAGGGGGTGAGGGGCGGGCCCCTGCGCATCGGCTCAGGGCTGCGGCAGGGCGAGGTCCTTACCGCCGTAGTAGCCCTCTGCCCAGTTGACGCTCATGGCGCGGCGATGGTCGGCCACTGATTGGTCGAGCAGCGCCACGCCGAAATGGTGTCCCTGCGCCCAATGGATACCTATGCCACGCAACAGATCCACTTGCTCGGTCGTCTCCACGTACTCGGCAAGGGTCGTGATGCCTAGATCGTCTGCCACGGCATGGATGCCGCGGACGATCGAGAGCACGCGCGGCTCTTTGATGCGGGAGATGAGCCGGCCGTCGATTTTCAGGTAGGACACGGGTAGGTCGGCAAGGTACTGGAAGGATGAGTAGCCGCTTCCAAAGTCATCGAGCGCGAGCTGCACGCCGAAATCCACGAACGGGGCCAGACGCGCGCGCGTCAGTTCCATATTTTCGAGGAGTTCGCGTTCTGTCACCTCAATGACGAGCGGCTTGACCTCGGTGGCATCCTTGCGCGGGAAGCTCATTTTGGTCGATGTCAAAAGCTCCATGAGCAGCCGCGGATGACGCAGCAGATCACCGGATATGTTGACGAAATGCACAAGATCCTCGTCGCAACTCTGACGCCTAGTCAAAGCCGCGAGCAGGATCAGCCAATCGATCTTGTAAGTCAGGCGAAACTGTCCCGCCGCCTCCATGAATTCCTCGGCGCCCAGTACGCGGCCGTCGGTCATGACGATTCGCGCCAGGGCCTCTTCCGCCACCAGCGCCCCGGTACGCAGGTCCACGATGGGCTGATAGGCGGGAACCACGCGATCCTCGCGCAGCGCCATCTCCAGAATCGCGCCCATGCGGAATATCCGCTGTTCGAGGTCGTCTGCTGCCACGATGCGCTCGCGTCCACCGCGCTTGGCCTTGTAGAGGGCCTCGTCGGCGGCGTTCAGGATCTCTTGCGGGGTCGTTCCGTCATCCGGAGTCCAGGCAAGGCCCACGCTCACCGTGACATTGACGACATGGTTTTCAGCGGCGATCAAAAGCCCCGAGATCGCCTCGCTCAGGGCCTTGGCCTGGGTCCTTGCTTGACGCGGCCCGCAATCGCTCATGATGCACAGGAATTCGTCATTACCCCAGCGGCCCACCACTGCCGCCCGGCCCAGGGCACTAGCGGCCGTCTGACAGACACGGCGCAGGACTCGGTTCCCGAAGGTATAGCCGAAGCGATGATTGATCAGACGGAAGCGGTCTATGCTAAAGAGCATGACCGAAAGCGGCGCGCGGGTCCGTTCTGATCGCGCGCAGGCCAGTTTAAGTGCCTTGCCGAGAAGCGTCCTGCTCATGGGTCGTTCCACCTCGCCACGGCGAGCCTACGTGAAAACTGCCGCTAGGGTATCGGAAAGGACACCCGGACGCTACGACTTCGGGCGCAAGTCATGGTGATGACGAGCCGGCATGTCGGGGCGCGACTAGGAGGCGGCGCGCTGCTTGATATCGAGGCATGGAAGGTCAATAGCGAACAGTCGGTCATAAGCTATTGCGCCAGCGCAGAAAATCGAGGTTTACCAGGGCATACCGACGCGTGGTAAGGCGCAATGAGCGAGCGAGGTTGCGCGAGGCGTACGACAGGCCGGATGCGAGCGGCGCCGGCCACGCCCCGTCATGAATCTTGCCCAAGGAGGCCGCGCAGACCCTTCAGGTGGGATTCGCCGTGCGCGAGGCGCTCCTCGGGGGGCTTTTCCTCGCGGCCATCCCAAATCAGGTCCTCGGCGGGGATCTCGCCGAGAAAGCGGCTCGGACTGGTTTGTTGAGGGGCCCCTTGGCGACGCCGCCGCCGGGCATAGCTCATGGTCAGCGTCTGGCGCGCGCGCGTCATGCCGACATAGGCCAGACGGCGTTCTTCCTCCACACCGCTTTCGATAAGGCTTGTGCGATGCGGAAGCAGGTCCTCCTCTAGGCCCACGAGAAAGACGTGGGGGAATTCCAGGCCTTTGGCGGCATGCAGCGTCATAAGCCGCACGCTTTGGCCGTCTGGCTCCCGGTCCCGGTCGCCCATGCCGTTTAGGATGAGCTGCGAGACGACCTCGTCGAGCGTGCGCCCGCTTGCCTCCTCGCCGAGCCGGTCGACCCACGCCAGGAATTCCTCGAGCAACGCAAGCCTTCGGCGCCCCGTGCGGTTGTCGCCGGCCGCCTGCAGGGCGTGCCCCTCATACCCGACCTCGCGCAAGGCCTCGCGCAACAGCGCGCCCGGGGCCATGCTGCGCGCCTTGACACTCAAACCCTCCATGAGGACCCCGAAGCGCTGCAGGGCCGCCGTTTGCGGGGCGGCGAGGTGCTGCGCGAGCCCCAGTTCCTGGCAGCAGCGCAGCAGCGGCTGGCCGCGGCGATGGGCATAGTCACGCAGGCGCTCGACGGTCGAGGGCCCGACTTCGCGCTTAGGAATGTTGCAGACACGCAGGAATGCCGCATCGTCTGCGGGGTTGTGAATGAGACGCAGATAGGCCACCGCGTCCCGCACCTCCACGCGATCGAAAAACGAGGTGCCGCCACTCAAGAAATACGGGACGCGATGTTCGCGCAGGACCTGCTCCAGGGGCCGCGCCTGATGATTTCCCCGGTAGAGGATGGCGTAGTCCCCGAACTCCGCGCGGCGCACGAACTTGTCATGCAAGAGCGCGGTGACGACGCGGATCGCCTCATGCTCTTCATCGTCGGCCACCAGGACCTTCAGGGGATCGCCGAAGCCAAACGCGCTCCAGAGCCGCTTTGGGAACATGTGGGGATTGTTGCCGATCACCGCGTTTGCGGCCTTCAGGATACGCCCGGTCGAGCGGTAATTCTGCTCGAGTTTTATGACCTTAAGGCGCGGATTGTCGCGCGCCAGGCGTTCAAGGTTCTCGGGGCGCGCGCCGCGCCACGAGTATACCGACTGGTCATCGTCGCCGACCGCCGTGAAGGCCTCGTCGGCGAGCGCGCCCGCCAGGCGGTATTGGCCATCGTTGGTGTCCTGGTATTCATCGACCAAAAGGTAGCGCAGGCGCTCGCGCCAGCGGGCCCGCGCCGCGGCATCCTCGGTCAATAGCCGTGCCGGGAGCAAGATGAGGTCGTCGAGATCTATGGCGTTGTAGGCGCGCAGCCGTTCCACATAGTCGGCATAGATGGCGCCGCCGTCGGGCGATTCGAGGGCCGCCGTCGCGGGGGGGATGCCGGCATCCTTCCAGGCGCGCACGCGCTGCGTGATCTCCTCGGCCGGGGTGTCGCTACGCAGCCGCTCCCGGCACAGGTCCTTGATAAGTGCCTCGGCATCACGTGGATCCAGCAGGGTAAAACCGCGCCGCAGACCGAGGGTCTCCGTTTCCTCGCGGATGATCTTGAGTCCTAGGGCGTGAAAGGTAAGGACGCTCAGGCCTCGGCGGGCGGTCGCTGGCAGCAGGCTGCTGGCGCGTTCGCGCATCTCGCGCGCGGCCTTGTTGGTGAACGTGACCGCGGCAATGTGCGCGGGGTCATGGCCGCCGTGGGTGATCAGATAAGCGATCTTGCGGGCGATCACCGTGGTCTTGCCGCTGCCGGCACCGGCCAGGACCAGCACCGGCCCATCGATCAGCCGCACGGCCTCGCGCTGCTGGTCATTCAGTCCCTCGAGGATCTTCACAAGCGCCCCGCCACACAAGGACGGCCGCAAGCCGGTGTCGAGACCAAGGGCAGCAAGGCCAAGGGCTTTAGGGGTACGATCGATACGCGCGGCACGCCCGCAGTCTAGCGAGGTCTTGGTGCACCGACAATCTTGACAGCGCGTACCCGGACATGCGCGCTATCGCCTACGCTCGGGTGGTGCCGTTTGCCAAGCGCATCCTGCATCGTGGGCCGCGGACTACCCCTCTTGTGGGGATATGGCCCATATCCCCGTCCGGGAACTCTCCGGCGTGGGAGTAGCTGGGCACGGGCCCACCCCCCCCATGCGGGGGGCAATGCCCCCATGCGGGGGGCAATGCCGGCTGGACTCGTCTGGCCGGCGTTGTCTTGCCGAAGCGCGGAATCAAGCGCCGCACGAGGTTTAAGCGCGGCCCCCTGGGGCATGCCCATGAGCCATGGTGCTCGACAACAAGCCTATCCGTCGTAGCGCATTGGTGTCACAGCGATATCGTCTCCATGTGCGGGACGTACTCCTCGGGGGCCGGAAAGTTGCTCAGGTCTTTAGCGATCGCCGCGCGCAGGAAGGAGTCCACCCACCAGAAGATGTCATACTCGCGCACGAAGCGCTTGAGCTTGTGCATGCGCGCGCGCCGCTCCCCGGGGCCCATGGTGATCGCCCGCTGGATGGCCTCGGCGACCTCTTCGACATTATAAGGATTCACGAGCAGCGCGCCCTTTTGCAGCTGCGCGGCGGCGCCGGCGAACTCAGAGAGGATCAGCACGCTGTTATTTTCGGGGGTGGCGGCACAGAATTCCTTGGCGACGAGATTCATGCCGTCTTTGAGAGGGGTGATGAGCGCGATCTCGCAGGCGCGGTAATAGGCCAAAAGCTCCGTGCGGCTCAAGCTGCGGAAGATGTAGTGGATGGGGACCCACCCCGATTGCGTGAACTGGCCATTGATCTCGCCCACCAGCCGCTCCATTTCCATCTTGAGCGCATTGTATTTGGGGATGTCCTCGCGGCTCGGCACGACCACCTGGATAAGCGTGGTGCGGTGGTGCAGCTCGGGGAAGCGCTGGAGGGCGTTGCGGAAGGCCTCGAATCGATGACAGATCCCCTTTGTGTAGTCGAGCCGGTCGACGCCCAGCAGGACCTGACGGCCGGGTAGGTCCTCGTGGAGTTCGCGGGCCTTACGCACCACCGGCTCGGTCTTGCTGCCGCGCGCGAATTCCTGATAGTCGATGCCGATGGGAAAGGTGCCTACGCGCAGCGTGCGGTTCCCGGCGCGTATGGTGATGACCTGCCCCTTGCCGCTCACCGACAGGTCCGGGGCGATCAGGCGCACGCATTGCAGGAAATTGCGCCGGTCACGCAGGGTCTGGAATCCGAGCAGATCGTATTCAAGCAGCGCGCGCAGCAGCGGAAAGCGCCATGGCAGCTTCATGTAGATGTCGGGCGACGGGAACGGGATGTGGAGGAAAAAGCCCATGCGCGCCGTGATGCCCTGCGCGCGCAGCTCCTGGCCGACGTTCATCAGATGATAGTCATGGATCCAGATGAAATCGCCGGGACGTACGTTGTGCATGATGACGTCGGCGAATCGACGATTGACGCGGTTATAGGCATCCCAGTAGCGCGGCACAAAAGTGCAGTGCGACTGTAAGTCGTGAAAGAGCGGCCAGATGACCTCATTGGCGAAGCCGTGGTAGAAATCCTCCTTGTCGCGCTGGTCGAGCGCTACCGGTTTCAGCGTGTAGCCGGAATGGCGCGTCGCCTCGTGCAACAGTCCCGCAAGCGTCAAGGGATCGGCCTCCGACGTGCCGGGCCACCCGATCCAGACCCCGCCGCGATTGCGCAGTACCGGAGCCAGCGCGCTCACAAGCCCACCGCTGCCCGGGGTGAAGGTCCACTGGTCATCGAGCCGCTTTACGACGATCGGCAACCGATTGGAAACGACGACGAGCCTGTCGCCACCTTGGGTCATGTCGTTCATGGCACCTCCTTTGCGATAGGTCCCGGCAAGGGCTCTGTATGGGCCACCACCTGGTGAGCGAACTCGATACCCTGCTCGTGGAAGGTATGGAAAATGGCCAGGTTGATGGCGTGCTGAACGTCCCTGTAGGCGTCCCCGTAAGTCTCCCGGACGCTGTATGCTACCTCGAAAAGCAGCCCTTGGGGCTGGTAGTCCATAAAATGCGCGCGCAGGAAGCGTGCGCGGTTGTCTTTGCGCACCACGCCCTCGATGAGGGTTGCGGCACGCGCCAAGGCCTCATGGCCACTCTCATAGGTAAGATAGAGTGTAGACACGAGCGTGCGTTCGCGCATCCGCTTGTAGTTGCGGATGCGGCTTTTGACGACATCGGAATTGCTGATGATGATCTGCTCGCCCGATGGGCTGCGCAGGCGCGTCGTCTTCAGGCCGATGCGCTCGACCGTTCCGGCATAGGCATCAATGGCAATCGGGTCATCGAGCACGAACGGCTTGTCGAACAGGATCCAAAGCGACGCCAGGAAATCAGCCAGCGTGCTTTGCACGGCAAGCGCCAACGCGATGCCACCCACGCCAAAGCCCGCCAGCAGGGCGGTGACGTTCACGCCCAGATTGCTGAGTACCGCAAGCATGAGAAGCAGCCACAGGAGGATGGTGGCAATGAGCCCCATGGCCACTACGATCGTGCTTCGCTCCCCATCATGGCTGCGCGCTCGGTAATGATCGATGCTGGCGTTGATGAATGCGTGGCCCCATAGCGCCGTTTGCACGAACAGCGCGGTTATGACGACGTCGCCAAGCAGTGCTTGGCTCGGACCCGGGAGTGTCAGGCGCTCGCAGGCGGCGGCCGCGGCGAGCGTCGCCAAAAACCAGGAATGGGTGTGGCGCGCGGCCTTATCGAGGAATACTGGCCAGTTCGCGCCACCGCGCGCGGTGGCCACCAGGATCCTCCGGCTTACGCGCAGGCCCGCCTTCAAGAATACGAATATCACCCCAAAGATCAGGGCGACGGTGATCCAAGCCAGGGCCGAGTGCCCGGAAAAGCGGTAGTGCGCGAGCCCCTGGCCTATGTATTGCCAGTAGTATGTGGTCATGGCTTTACGGCGGCCATCCACGATGCGAGAAAGGCGTGCAGCTCATCCGGCGGACGCAGCCACAGATGGGCACGCGTGTCGCGCAGTCTATCGCGCACAAGCACCCCAAGCCCGGTTGGCGGGACCGCCATGAACGCATCCTCGTCGGTCAAATCGTCCCCGAGATAGGCCATGATCGCCTGCGGGTGGCGTGTAACGAGGTCGGCGACCGCGGTGCCCTTGTCGTGACCGCTTACGCGGAATTCATAGCCGCCATCGAAGGCGAGCGCGCAAACATCGGCAGGGAGCGTGGTGGCGATAGCGCGCGCAAGCTCCTGCAGGCGCGCGCGGCCATCGGGCTGTTCACCCCGCCAGTGGATCGCCACGGTCCCGTATTTGCGTTCAAGCGCGTGCTCGAATCCGGCATCTACGACGCGCGCGGCGCTGGCGTCGAGCCATTGCCGCGACGATTGCCTGAGCGCGGCGCGGGTAAGCCGCCCACACGGCGCGAGATGCTCCTGCCCATGCGCCCCAAATATCTCCACGTCTTGTAGGGGTATGCGCGCCGCCAGCTCCGCCGCTGGACGTCCGGTGACGAACGCGATGCGTGTGGCATGCTGCTGGATGCCGGCTAGCAACGGGGCGATGCCGGGATAAAGGACCGCGTCTTCGCGGCGGGCGGTGAACGGCGCGAGCGTGCCGTCGTAGTCGAGCACAAGCAGCCGCTCGCCGGCTGCACGCAGCCTCTCAAAGAATGGCTCGGGGGGTCTTGCCGGGTCCAGGGTCTTCACGATGGCGTGTGCGGCCCTTGGGTCGGGGCTTTAGCGCGCAGTGAAGGCGACGGTGAGGATGGCGATACATGAAAAACCCATGGCATGGCGATCGCAAGGTGGCCTAGGGGTCTGGACACGCGACGAAGCTCCGTCCTTGTGAGGGCTGTAAGTATAACCTCCGGGCGGCGCGACTGCCACGCATGGTCCGCTGGTGTTTGCAGGCTCAAGGGTGGACAGGTCATACTCGGCCCATGAAAACACGCGTATTATTGACCCTGCTTACGTCTTTCGTGCTGACTTGCGCGCCGGCATGGGGTGATCCGCTCCCCGCGTCCCTGCAGCGATTGTTCGCGCGCGAACATGTGCCATTGGGCGGCATCAGCATCTATCTGCGCCGCCTACACGCCCGCGAGCCGCTGCTTGCCTATCGCGCGCATACCCCCCGGGACCCGGCCTCGGTGATGAAGCTTGTCACCGCACTCGTGAGCCTGTACGCGCTCGGGCCAGCCTACACGTGGACCACCGGCGCGTACGCGCGCGGGCCCGTGGTGCACGGGGTGTTGCACGGCAACCTCTATCTGCGTGGCGATGGCGACCCTTACCTCATCACGAAATCGTTCTGGAACCTGCTCCATGGGTTGCGGCGCCTCGGCATACGCCGCATAACCGGCAATCTCGTGCTCGATGAACATTATCTGCAAGCCCCACGCGCAGCACGCGGCTCTTTTGATGGCCTGCGCGACCGCACATACAATGTGCGCCCGCAGGCGCTGCTGGTCAATTTTCAGGCGGTCGAGTTCCGATTTCTTCCAGGGGCATCGAAGGTACGCGTGCTGCCGGACCCGTATCCGACGACGCTACGCGTGGTCGACGACCTGCGCGCGACGGGCGGGGCGTGCGGAGATTGGCGGGCCCATGTCCATTTGCAGATTGCCCATGACAGGCGGGACAATGTGGCGGTGTTCCGCGGGCGCTATCCGCGCGCGTGCGGGACGCAACACCTATATCGCGTCACCGACAACAACCGCCGCTATGTCTCGGGGGTGTTTACCGAGCTCTGGCGCGAGCAGGGAGGGATTTTCAACGGGCGGTTTCTCACCGGGCGGCGGCCACCCGACGCGCGGCTGCTGTACGCGGTCCATTCACGGCCGCTTGCCGACATCCTGCGCAGTGTCGACAAGTACAGCAACAACGTCATGGGCCGGCTTTTGGTCATGACCCTCGGGGCGGTGAAGGAAGGGCCGCCGGGGACCACCGCGAAGGGCCTCGCGGTGATGCGTGCGTGGCTTGCCCGTCACCACCTGCGTCTGCCCCATCTCGTATTGCGTAACGGGGTCGGACTGTCGCGTTCCGAGCGCATTACCGCCGCCGAAGTGGGACGCGTCCTGCGTTATGCCTATAATGGGCGCTACATGCCTGAGTATGTCTCGTCGTTGCCGATAGCGGGGATCGACGGGACCTTGCGCTACCGGTTCCTGGGGTCGCCGGTCGCCGGGCATCTCCATGGCAAGACCGGCACAATCGACGGTGTGGATACCTTGGCGGGCTACCTGCAGCGCGGGCGGCGTCGCTATATCGTCGTGGTGCTGGAGAATTATCCCGCGGCTGATACGGAATCGGGGTTCCGGGCCGAAGACGGGGTCATCAAGTGGCTATATGCCCGCAAGTGAGGAGGGGGTTGTGACGAAATATGTGAGTGCGGTCATAGGAGACGAGCCGGGGGATGGGAGCCTGCCGGTGCTCGAGGGGACGCTCGGCCCGCAGGCCGTCGACATCCAATCGCTCTATGCCCGCCACGGGCTGTTGGCCTATGACCCCGGATACCGGTCGACGGCATCCTGCAAGAGCGCCATCACCTTCGTGGATGGCGATGCCGGCATCCTGGCGTATCGCGGCTATCCCATCGAGCAGCTGGCCGAGAAGAGCCGCTTCCTGGAGGTGGCCCACCTCCTCATGTTCGGGGAACTGCCCTCGGCGGCCGAGGAGGCCACGTTCCGCGAGGCCGTGTACCAGCACAATCTGCTGCACGAACAGGTGATCAGTTTCTACCGCGGTTTTCGCCGAGATGCCCATCCGATGGCGGTCATGGTCGCCGTGGTCGGCGCGTTGTCGGCGTTTTATCACGATGACATGGACATCCGCGATCCCCAGCAACGCATCAATGCCGCCATCCGGCTCGTCGCCAAGATGCCCATGATCGCCGCCGCGAGCTATACCTACAGCATCGGCCGGCCGCTACGCTATCCGCGCAATGAGTATGATTACGCGGGGAATTTCATGCAGATGCTGTTCGGGATGCCCAATAAGGACTTTGTCCTGGACCCGGTGCAGGCGCGCGCCATGGATCGGATCCTGATCCTGCACGCCGACCACGAACAGAACGCCTCCACCTCCACGGTGCGCATGGCGGCCTCGTCCGGCGCCAATCCCTTCGCGTGCATCGCCGCGGGCATCGCGAGCCTGTGGGGCCCGGCGCATGGCGGCGCGAACGAAGAGGTCGTGAAGATGCTGATCGACATCGGGGCCCCGGAGAATATCCCGAAGGCGATCGCGCGCGCCAAGGATAAGGGCGACTCCTTCCGCCTCATGGGATTTGGGCACAGGCTCTACAAGAACTTCGATCCGCGGGCGCGCATGATCCAGGAGAGCGCGCGGGAGGTGCTGGCGCATCTGGGACTTGAGAATGACCCGCTGATGGCGGTGGCCCTGGAGCTCGAACAGATCGCCTTGCGCGACGAGTACTTCATTGAGCGCAAGCTCTACCCGAATGTGGATTTCTATTCCGGAATACTACTGAGGGCCATGGGTATCCCGACGAAGATGTTCACGGCCGTGTTTGCGGTGGCGCGGACCGTGGGCTGGGTGAGCCAGTGGCTTGAACTCCATAACGACGCCACGCACGGCATCGATCGTCCCCGCCAGCTGTACGTGGGGCCGCGTCTGCGGGATTACCCGCATCCGTAAGGGGGTGTGGCGTCCCGCCCGGGGGCCGGGCTCCGGGGGTGCAAGGCGCCCGCATGAGGCCGGGCGGCACGACCATTCAAGGCGAGGGCAGGGCGCCCAGGCGCCCGGACCTGGCTTTGAAGCCTTAGCCCTTCTGTTCCGCCAGGAATCGCTCCCCGGCCTTGACCCGGCGCAGGTAGGCGTCACGGGCGATGGCGATATCCTCCAGGAAGTAGGGGAGTTCGCGCAGCAGCAAGGCCTGCGGTCCATCCACCAGGGCCTTCTTGGGTTCCGGGTGGAAATCGACCAGCACCATGTTAGCGCCGGCGATGATCCCTTGGGCCGTGACCTGCTGGACATCGAGGAGTCCGTCGGGCCCGCGGTCCCGCGATCCGACGGAATGCGAGGGGTCTATGCAGACCGGCATGCGCGTGAGGCGCTTGACCACCGGGACGTGCGCGAAGTCGACGAAATTGCGATGCGGGTCGCCCATATTGGTCTTCATGCCGCGCAGCCCGAATATCACGTTCCGGTTGCCTTCGCTCGCGATGTACTCGGCGGCGTTCAGGGACTCTTCGAGGGTGATGCCGAACCCGCGCTTCAGGAGCACCGGGAACTCGCTTTGGCGGCCGACGATCTTCAGGAGCTCGAAATTCTGCGTGTTGCGCGTGCCGATCTGGACCATCACCCCGGTCGGCGAGCCGGTCTGCTCGAGGGCGCGGCGGATCTCCTCTAGGTGCGAGTCGTGGGTGATCTCCATCGCGATCACCCGGATGCCGTACTTGCCGGCGATATCGAAGACCCACGGTAGACACGACGCCCCATGCCCCTGGAAGGAGTACGGATTGGTGCGCGGCTTATAGGCCCCCATGCGCGTGCACACCTGGCCGTTGTCGGCCAGGGCCTTCATCATCTGCTCGACGTGGGCGGGGTTGTCGACCGCGCACAGGCCCGCAAAGACATTCAGGGTGTCCTGGCCGAAGCGCACGCCCTTGTACTCAAAGCCCGTCGGACGCTTGTCATCGTGATGACGTCCCAGTATCCGATATTCCTCTTCGATGCTGACCACGCGCTCGACGCCCGGGAGGGTCTCGATCTCGTGGGCGTCGAAGGCGCTGGTATCGCCGATCAGATAGACCTCGGTCAGGGTCACGAGGGCCCCGACCTCTTCATGCACACGCAGGCTGATGCCGGGTTTTTGCGCGAGGAATGCCATCAGCTCCTGGAACTCAGGGCTGTCTTTGGTGATGTGGGATTTCAAAACGACGATCATGAATAGTCCTTGAAGGCGGCGTCACGGGCCGGCCGCCATTCTAACAAGTCTGCCGCCGTGAGCCTATCTTACCGGCCTCCAGACAGGATTTTAGGGTTCCAGGCGGGGAGATGTTGACAGGACAGCTAAGGATTGTTTTGCGGGCGCGGTTGACGTAGCATAAATTTTGCGTTCCTTGGAACGTGGCGTGGGGCACCACCGCGAGCATGATCAGTGGCGGTACCGGCGCGGACACTGGATCAACCCGCAATTCGGGAAGGTAATCGAAGAAGAGGTTTCTATGCAGACCGGTACCGTGAAGTGGTTTAATGAAGCGAAGGGTTTTGGTTTTATAACGCCGAGCGATGGCAGCGCTGATGTGTTCGTCCATTTCTCGACCATAGAGGGGGAGGGGTTTCGGACGCTCGCCGAAGGCCAAAAGGTCGAGTTCGAATCGACCCGTGGGCCCAAGGGGATGCAGGCGGCTCGCGTGGTACCGCGCTAAGATCTGGATAGCGTGTGAGTGGCGCGGGGCCGGTCGTGGCCGGTCCCGTGCGCCGCCAGGATGGGCGCCGATGGGGTGCATGCCCCACGGGCGGTTTTTGGTGGTCGCCGACAGGCCGATGATGGTCTCGCTCGGACCTGTTGCGCGCATCGTGGTCTCAAAACGGCGTGCCGATGCCTGGCGCCGCCGTGGCGATTATTATATATGAGTACCCCATCCCCGGGATCTTATGTCGCTGACCCACCTCATCCACGTCTATGGCTACATCGCGATCCTGGTTGGTTGTTTTCTTGAAGGCGAGACGGTGCTTGTGTTGGGCGGCGTGGCGGCCGCGCAGGGCTACCTCGTGCTCCCGGGCGTCATGGCCGCGGCCTTCATCGGCAGCCTGAGCGGCGATCAGTTGTTCTTTCATCTGGGGCGGCGCTATGGGCCGGATGTCGTGGCCCGCAAGCCGCGGCTAAGAAAGGCCAATGCTCGCCTTCAGGACTGGATCGGGCGCCATGAGAACCTGCTCGTGCTGAGTTTTCGTTTCCTCTACGGCCTGCGTAGCGCCGCACCCTTTGTGTTCGGGGCGAGCCCCATCCGGCGCGCGCGTTTTACCCTCTTGAACGCCGCGGGGGCCGCCGTATGGGCGGTGACCGTGGGTTATGGGGGTTATGTGGCGGGCCACGTCCTGGCCACCATTCTCAGCCGTTTCGCGCATTACGAATGGCTCTTTCTGCTTGTCATTGCGGCCGCTGCCGCCGGCATCTGGCTGCTCACGCGCTATCGTTCCTGACCTCGATTGACGGGGATCCCCGGTACTCGCCCTCCCGTGTGAGGCCGAGGGCTTCGCGGGGTAGACAAGCCGTTCAAAACCCGCTGTACGGGACATCTTGGCGCTTTGTCGGGTTCATTTTGCGGGCATGGTGGGGCTGCCGATACGGCATTGACGATCGAGTCGCCTTACCATAAAGTAAGGAATGCATAAAACTGTAGGAAGCGATGACCATGTCGAGCGCCACCGTTACCAGCAAGGGGCAAATTACGATTCCGAAAAGCGTGCGGGAGGCCCTGCGTCTTGGGCCCGGCGATCGGCTTGATTTTTTCATACAGGAGGATGGGCGAGTGCTTGTTCAGCCGGCCACGCTGAGGGTGACCGACCTCAAAGGGATTCTCTACCGCAAGGGGGCGCGGCCGGTGTCGGTCGAGGAGATGCGCGCCGCCGTGATCCGGCGCGTGTCTGACAAAGCGACACAGCGATAGCCGGCCCTCGCAAGAGATGCGAAAGACAAATCGGCGATGATCGGACTCGACACTAATATATTGGTGCGCTATCTCGTCCAGGATGACCCTGTTCAATCGCTCCGAGCCAGCCATTTCATGGACCGACACTGCACGGTGGACGACCCCTGCCTCGTCAATGACATCGTTTTGTGTGAAATGGCGTGGGTCTTGGAGTCTGCTTATGACTACCCAAAGGGCGCCATTGTCGAGGTGCTGGAAAAACTGCTAATGACGAACGGCCTCGAGGTGGCCGATAAAAATACCGTGTGGGTAGCGCTCAAGGACTATCGCGCCACGAAGGCGGATTTCGCCGACTGCCTGATTGGCCGCATAAACAGCACTCTGGGTTGCGCGCAGACGGCGACATTCGACAAGGCCCTGAAATCGCTTTCCGGATTCAAGCCGCTCTAGGGCGTGACTACGGCTTTGAGAGGCGTTGTCTCTTTCAGGCCGGATTTCCTATGCGCGCGCCATGGTCTGGGCGGTATGCCTGCGCCCGCCGGCCGCGGACGGCGGGCTAGTCCCGCTGCAAGACCTGAGCGAAGAAGCCATCGGTACCGTGGCGATGGGGCCATAGGCGCAGGGCGGGACCCGCGTCCGCGGCCTCGGCCGGAAGCAAAATGCCGCGGCGGGTGAGGATCCCGTGCGCGTCGATCGGTGTGTAGTCGCCGTGTTCGGCCAGAAAGTCCGCGATCACGTCCTCGTTTTCCTCGCGCAACAGGCTGCAGGTGACGTACAGCAGGCGCCCACCGGGACGCACGAGGCGCGAGGCCTGGGCGAGGATCGCGCGCGCCTGTCCGGCCAGGTGCGCGACACGGTCATAGGCGAGCCGCCACTTGATGTCGGGGCTTCTACGCACGGTGCCGGTCCCGCTGCACGGGGCGTCGACGAGCACGCGGTCGATCTTGCCATAGAGCCGCTTCAGGCGACTGTCAGCGCCGGCCTCCAGGGTCTGGATGCGGATATTGTCGCAGCCGGCGCGCGTAGCGCGCTCGCGCAGCCGATCCAGGCGTTTTTGCGAGGTATCGAAGGCGTAGAGCATGCCGCTGTTGGCGAGCAGCGCCGAGAGATGCAGGGTCTTGCCGCCCGCGCCCGCGCAGTAGTCGACGATGCGCTCCCCGCGCCGGGGTTCGAGCAGCGGGGCGATGAGCTGGCTGCCTTCATCCTGGACCTCGAAATGGCCGGCGGCGAACTCCGGGGTGCGAAACAGGCTGGCGCGCGAGGCCCGGCGCAGGCCCCAGGGCGACAGAGGCGTGGGATCGAGCTCATGGCCGGCGCTGGCGAAGGCCTGCTGGAGCGTCGCCCGGTCGGTCTTCAGGGTATTGGCGCGGACATCGAGCGGGGCTGGCGCGAGCAGTGCCGCGGCCGCCGCCGAAAGCTCGGAGGCGGGGAGCTGCGCGGCCAGGCGCGCGGCCAGCCAGTCGGGGAGGCTTGCGCTCACCGCAAAGGGGTGGGTATCGCGATCGGCGCGCGCGGCGGCCACGAGCGCCTCGGCATGGGCGACG
>JAKBUS010000023.1 GCA_021841585.1 Pseudomonadota bacterium
GATAGCGAGGCGCTCACCGGTCCCATCGAGTAGTTGACCTGCGCCCCGCGGCTCACCGCGTTCTCGCTGTTCCACAGCAGGCCGCGCTCGATGTTCTGGTCCATCCAACTCCAGGTGACCTCGCCACCCATCAGGGTCGGGAGCTTGCCGACCTCCACCGAGAAGTGGCTGGTCGGGGCGAGCGTGATATAGGCCTCGGGCACCGCCCCGTAGTAGTAGTAGGGCACAGAAGGGGTTGGCAGTATGGGTTCGCCGAGGGTCGGGAAGTTGTAGGACCCGCCCATGACGAAGAACTGTACAAGCCCGGTGGTCTTCTGCAAGATCAACTCGGCGTTGGTGATATCGAGCCGCGTGTGGCGATCGGTGCCGAAGGCCGCCGGGCCGCTGAGCCCCACGGGATTGCTCTGCCAGGTGCCGGCCGCGCTCAACACGCCCTGCGCCGAAAGGGTGCCAAGGGGCCCGGCGGAAAAGTTAATGGCCTTGGGCGGGTTCAGGGTGGCGTGGGCATGGGGGGCGGCAAGGCCGAGCCCACACAGTGCAACCGGTACCGCCAATAGTGTTTTGCGCATTATGTCCTTCCTCATTGTCGAACTTTGTCATTGCCAAGGCGCTTTCGGTGGCGAGTGCCTCATCCGATTATCACCGGTTTCCCGAGCAGCCTTTTATGGCGTCTCCCTCCTGGGGCGGTCTCGCCAAGGCGCAAACCGCCGGGGATCTTTGGGTTTCCTCCCCAAACGGCAGCGCCTCGCGGCGGAATGCAAAAGATGCGGTCCGCCCCGGTCTTAGCGAGCACCTCGCGGCGAGTACGGATCTTGCTTGCTAATGCACGCTGCCGTGTGCGCCTCTTGCAATAATCGTTCCGGGAACACGTTGCCGAGCGCGGGGAGGGGCTTGAGTCGCCACGACGAGACTATCTTGATGGCCACCTTCCTGGTGATGGATCAAGCATCGCTCCACGAATGGGCGCGCTGGCGCGTGAGAGGCCCTAAGGCGCATCGGCCCGCAGCCGTGAATCGGGGGCCGAGGGCGCCGCATGGACATTTCTGGGGCACCGCCGGATGACGGTGCCCCACAATAGGGCGCTGGCCTGAGGGCTCAAGCATGGGCCCGCCGCTCGGAAACGGCCCCCCGGGTCACCCGCGAGCGGGCCATCGCCTCAAGCGGATAAGGGCATAAGCCCGACTTTAGGCCCGGGGGGGCGCGAGGCGCCGTCGTCGGGCACGGCACCCCGCCGATTGCGGACCGGTTTCATTTTCTAGGGTGGGCGCCCGGTGGCGCGAAGCCGTCGTCCTTTGTGCTGCGCAAGGAAAGACTGACATGCGAAACCCCGATGGCGGATGGGATGCGTCCTTGGCCTTGCGCTTTGCCCGGCAAGGCCCGCGCACCGCGCTTGTCGCCAATCGCCACCATGGGCCGGCACGCGTGCAGCGCCCCTTTTATCCGGAAGGCCCGGAATGCGTGCATGCCTACCTCTTGCACCCGCCCGGTGGTTATGTCGGCGGCGACAGCCAGATCCTCGACGTGCATTGTGGGCGTGACGCCGCGGTATTGCTCACGACACCCGCCGCCACAAAATTTTACAAATCGTTGGGGCCCTTCGTGCGCCAACGGCTGGCCTTTACGCTTGCGGCGGGCGCGCGTCTCGAGTGGTTGCCGATGGAAGCGATCGTATTTCATGAGGCGCGCGTGCAGAGCACCGTGCGCATAGACCTCGCTGCCGGCGCGTCTTTCGCCGGCTGGGATATCGTGTGCCTCGGGCGTCCGGCAAGCCATGAGCCGTTCGCGTCCGGGGTCTTCGATCAGCGTTTCAGTGTCTGGCGCGAGGGTCTCCCGTTGTGGATGGAGCACGCCGTTTACGAGGGCGGCAACGCGGTCCTCCAGCAAAAATACGGTCTGGGCGGGGCCCGCGTATACGCCACTTTTGTTTGCACTAAAATGGGCGAGTTCGATGCCACCGCCCTGCGTGTTTTGTGTCGCGATAACCCCGAGCCCTTGTCGTTCAGTGAGAATGGCGACATACTCGTCGTCCGCTACCTTGGCGACAGTTCGCAGCGCGCCCGCAATGCGCTGACACGCGCGTGGCACATCGTTCGGCACGCGCACTTCGGTGTGGGCGCCTGCGAGCCAAGAATCTGGCAAACCTAAACGGGATCGACGCGATGGATTTGCTGCCTCAGGAACGCGATAAGCTTCTCATCTTCACCGCCGCGCTGGTCGCGGAACGGCGACGCGCGCGCGGCCTGAAGCTCAATTACCCCGAGGCCGTGGCCTTCATCAGCGCGGCGCTGCTCGAGGGCGCGCGCGATGGGCGCAGCGTGGCGGATCTCATGAGCTATGGGACCACGGTACTGACCCGCGCAGACGTCATGCCGGGCGTGGCCGACATGGTGGGCGAGGTGCAGGTAGAGGCGACCTTTCCGGACGGTACCAAGCTCGTGACCGTGCATAACCCCATTTTGTGAGCGCGCGATGACGGTAGGCGAGATCGATACCGCGGGGCATGATGTGCGTTTGAATGGCGGGTGCGTGTCGACGCGCGTACTGGTGGCCAATTGCGGGGACCGCCCGATCCAGGTCGGGTCCCACTACCATTTCTACGAGACGAATAAGGCGCTGGTGTTCGACCGCGACCTAAGCCGCGGCTGCCGCCTCAACATCCCCGCGGGGACTGCCGTGCGTTTCGAGCCGGGACAGAGCCGCGAGGTGGAGCTCATTCCCTACGAGGGCTTGAGGCGCGTGTTCGGATTTCGGGGCCTGGTGATGGGGGAGCTCGACGCATGATCGATATTCCGCGCAAGGCCTATGCCGCCCTCTACGGGCCCACCGTCGGCGACCGCGTGCAGCTCGCCGATACCGATCTGTGGATCGAGGTCGAGCATGATTATGCGATCTACGGCGAGGAGGTGACGTTCGGCGGGGGCAAGGTGATCCGCGATGGACAGGGTCAGGGGCAGTACGACAGCGCCCACGCCATGGACACGGTGATCACCAACGCCCTGATCGTCGACCATCGCGGCATCGTCAAGGGCGATATCGGCCTGAAGGGGGGCCGGATCGCGGCCATCGGCAAGGCCGGGAATGGCGATGTCCAGCCCGGGGTCACGGTCCCGATCGGTCCGGGCACGGAGATCATCGCCGGGGAGGGGCTGATTGCCACCCCGGGGGCCATAGATACGCACGTCCACTTCATTTGTCCCCAGCAGGTCGAGCAGGCCCTCATGTCGGGCGTTACCACTATGATCGGCGGCGGCACCGGGCCCGCCGCCGGCACCAATGCCACGACCTGCACGCCCGGCCCCTGGCATATGGAGCGGATGCTCGGCGCCATCGAGGACATGCCGGTGAACATCGGCTTGCTGGGCAAGGGCAACGCCAGCCTGCCCAAGGCCTTGGAGGAGCAGATCGAGGCCGGGGCCATCGGTCTCAAGCTTCATGAAGACTGGGGAACCACGCCTTCGTCGATCGACAACTGTCTGAGTGTCGCCGAGCGTTACGATGTGCAGGTGGCCATCCATACCGATACCCTGAATGAGTCGGGCTTCGTCGACGATACGATCGCCGCATTCCGGGACCGCACCATTCACACCTACCATACCGAGGGGGCGGGTGGCGGCCATGCCCCCGACATCATCAAGGTCTGCGGCTATTCGAATGTCCTGCCCTCGTCTACCAATCCGACGCGTCCTTTCACGGTCAATACGCTCGATGAGCATCTGGACATGCTCATGGTGTGCCATCACCTAGATCCGGCGATCCCCGAGGACGTGGCCTTTGCCGAGTCGCGCATACGTCCGGAGACCATAGCGGCGGAGGATATCCTGCAGGACTTGGGGGCCATCAGCATGATGTCGTCGGACTCCCAGGCCATGGGCCGCGTGGGCGAGGTCATCATGCGCACCTGGCAGACCGCGCACAAGATGAAGGCGCAGCGCGGCGTACTGCTGGGTGACGGGGTGCGCCACGACAATACGCGCGTCAAGCGCTACATCGCCAAATACACCATCAACCCGGCCCGCGCCCACGGCATAAGCCGCGAGGTGGGTTCGCTCGAGCCCGGGAAGCTCGCCGATATCGTGCTCTGGCGCCCGGCGTTCTTTGGCGTCAAGCCCGCGCTCGTGATCAAGGGTGGTATGATCGCGGCCTCCCCGATGGGCGATGCCAATGCCTCGATCCCGACCCCGCAACCGGTCCTCTACCGGCCGATGTTCGGGGCCATGGGGCTCGCGCCGGCGGCGACCTGTCTTACTTTTGTTTCGCAGGCGGCGCTCGATCGCGACATAGGTACGCGGCTTGGTCTCAAGCGGCGGTTGGTGCCGGTGTCCGAGACCCGCGGGCTGCGCAAGGCCGACATGGCCCACAACGACTATCTACCGCACATCGAGGTCGACCCGCAGACCTATCAGGTCTATGCCGATGGCGTGTTGTTGTACTGCGAACCGGCACCAGAGCTGCCGCTCGCCCAGCGCTATTTCCTTTTCTAGGCATGAATGCCGTGCGCCGGGTGACGAGCTATGCCGATGCCAATGCGCCCTGGCACGCGGTGCTGACCCTGCCCTTCGAGCGGCGCGTGAAGAGCCGCCAGCGCGCCGTGCTCGATGACGGCGGCGAGGTGCATTTGGATCTGCCGCGCGGCGGGGTCCTTCGCGATGGCGACCGGTTGCGCGCTGAGGACGGGCTTGTGATCGTGGTGCGTGCCGCCGCCGAGCAGTTGAGCCGGGCGACGAGCGATGAACCGCTCGCGCTTGCGCGGGCCTCCTACCACCTTGGCAATCGCCACGTCCCGGTGCAGATCGAGGCGGGCGCGGTCGCTTATCCCGCCGACCACGTGCTCGATGCCATGATCCGGCAACTGGGGCTTTCGGTGAGCGCCTGCACCGGCCCGTTCGAGCCAGAGGGCGGGGCCTATGGGCATCACCACCATGAATGACGCGGTGGTGCTCTGCCAGACCCTGCGGCTTGCGAGCCCGGCCTTGCCCATCGGTGCCTATAGTTATTCGCAAGGACTCGAAAGCGCGGTCGCCAAGGGCTGGATAGCGGATGAATCCACGGCCCGTGACTGGATAGAGGGCCTCCTGACCCTCGCGGTCGCGCGCCTCGACCTGCCGCTCCTGTGCCGGTTGCGCGGCGCACTCGCGACCCATGATCACGCGCGGCTCGTGTTCTGGAGCCACTATTTGCGCGCGAGCCGCGAGGCCCGCGAGCTTGCCGATGAAGACCGGGCGCTGGGCACGGGCCTGCTGCGGCTTTTGGGCGACGAGCCGTGGGCGCGGCGCGCGGGCGTGGCCGATGTCCCGCCAAGCCTCCCCTTGGGGTTTGCGGCGGCCTCTCTCGCCTGGGGCCTCTCTGAACAGGCGGGGCTGACCGCCTACGCCTGGTCTTGGCTTGAGAATCAGGTCGCGGCGGCCATGAAGACCGTACCGCTTGGGCAAAGCGCCGGGCAGCGCCTCTTGAGCGCGATGCTAGCCCCGCTCGCGCGCGCGGTGGCATGCGCCCCGGAGATCGCCGACGATGACCTGGGCGCGCTGGCCCCGGGCTTTGCCATCGCTTGCGCCCACCACGAGACCCAATACACGCGGCTCTTTCGGTCATGAGTGAACACCATCACCGTGGGCCCCTGCGGGTCGGTGTCGGCGGACCGGTCGGTTCCGGCAAGACCGCGCTCGTCGATGCCTTGTGTAAGCGCATGCGCGCGCACCATGACATCGCGGTGGTCACCAACGACATCTATACGCGGGAGGACGCCGAGTTCCTGATGCGCAGCGGGGCGCTGCCCGTCGAGCGCATCATGGGCGTCGAGACCGGCGGCTGTCCCCATACCGCGATCCGTGAGGATGCCTCCATGAACCTCGCCGCCATCGACGACCTCACGCACCGCTTCCCGGCGCTCGATATCCTGTTCATCGAAAGCGGTGGCGACAACCTGAGCGCCACCTTCAGTCCCGAGCTCTCGGATCTCACTCTCTATGTCATCGACGTCGCCGCCGGCGACAAGATCCCGCGCAAGGGCGGACCAGGCATCACCCGCTCGGACCTGCTCGTCATCAACAAAATCGACCTCGCGCCTCACGTCGGGGCCTCCCTCGATGTCATGCGCCGCGATGCCGCGCGGATGCGGGGCGAGCGGCCCTTCCTCCTCACCAATTTGAAGACCGGGGAGGGCGTGTCCGAGGTCGTGGCCTTCATTGAACGCGAGGGCGGCCTCCAGCCGGCCTTGCCCCGTTGAAGGGCGCGGGCGCTTTGCTGTCGCCCTGAAACGGGGCAGCCCACCCCAAGGTCCCGCGGCCTTTTTCCGCAAAAAGCCTTGCAGTCCGCATATCAAGGCTATTTATCTCCCATTCCATCACAGCGGCACCGTTCTTGCTAATGAGCCTCCTCGAACAATCAAACGGGGAGGAACCCAATGCACGTCAAGAATCATCTGAAGACTGTCCGCCGCGCGCTGGTGTTGGCGATGATGGCGGTGGTCCCGGCCATGGCCGCGACCCATAACGCCACGACCGTAGACGGGATCACGATCTCCGGCTACATCGACCCGACGTATATCTATAACCAGGATGCTCACGTAAGCTCCTTTTTCTTTGCCGACCGCAACACGCCGTACTATTACTACCACAGCACCTTCGGCGATCTCTATCTCGACTTCAACAAGAAGTTCGGCGACGGCGGATCGATCGATATCCAGATCATGCCGACGCGCGGCTACGGCAGCGCCTTCGGTAGCCCCAACACCCCTCACGCCGCCAACAGCATCATAAACGCCGCGGTCCTGACCCTGCCGGTAAGTAAGGAAGTCGACTGTTAAATCGCACCCTAAAGGCGCCACCGATTCGCGGCTTAATGGAGCCACGACAAAGTGGCCTTTTCCCGGTTTCGGATGGGTTCCTTTTACAGGGTTTTCGGCAAGCTGCCAAGAGCGTCGAAATACCATCTCGTGAGGACGGGGCGGCAGACGGAGAGCGCCGCCCCGCCGAGGTGAGGAGAGGCGCGGTTTAGGAGGTAGGCGCGGGATGGGGCGAGGATGGCGCGGGGCCTGGGGGCTGCGCCGCCAGCACACCCAGGAGACGCCCGCATTCGGCGCTCTTTTGCGCATGCCGCTCGTGCGCGTCGACAAGATCGGTTTTGAGCTCCGCGATCCGGGCGTCCCGTTCGGTGATGGTCGCGTGACACGCCGCCTGCGCGGCCTCGCAGGCGGCCCCTTGGGTACGCCACTGCTCGATCGCGGAGGCTTGGTCGCGCAGGGTGGCCTCGGCCTCGCGGACGCAGGCCTCGAGACGCGCGACCTCCTGCAGGGCCTCCTGGATCGCGGCCTGGGCGGCCTGCGCCTGCGCCGCGGCCTGGGCCCGGACGGCGTCGATCTCCTGGCGCGCGAGCGTGCATGCGGCCGTCCACATGGCGGTCAGGGCCTGGGTGGCCGCGGCCGCGATCACAGGCGGCAGCGCGATCGGGGGTGGCGCCTCGGTGTGCGCCCGCCAGGCGCGCAGATGCTGGGCTACGGTGGTGAAGCTGCCGGCGCCGAGCGCCTGGCGCACGGCTTGGACGGTGACGGTCTGACCGCGATCACGCAAGTCGGACGCGACGGCAAAGACCTGTTCGGGTGTGATGCCTGAGCGGGACATACGATCTCCTTGATAGGGCTATCCCCGCACGTCCGGGCCGCCGATAGGGCGTGCGGTCGTGCGGGAATCGCCTCATGCTGTAACGTAATAACGTAATAACGTAATGGCGTAATGCCGCAACGTCCCATCAGGCCGTGTCGGTGCGGTCCCGACGCTTATCCCCGGGGGGATGCGCGGCGGGATCGGAAGACGCAGGGCGCGGTTTGCGGTGGCTTGCGCCGTCGAGGACCACCCGATAGGCCCCGTCTTGCAGGCGGTCGAGGGTCGCGGCGGCCAGCATCTTGTTGGGAAAGGCGCTCGGCCATTCGCTCCAATCCAGGTTGCTTGTGATAAGGCAGCTGCCGCGCTCATAGCGTTCGGCGATGAGGTCGCAGAAGTCCTCGTCCTCGGGGGATCGCAGTGGACGCAGACCGAAATCGTCGACGATGATGAGGTCGACCCGGGCAAGCTGCTTGAGCTTGCGGTCGTAGGCCTGCGTGGCGCGCGCCGCGCGCATCTGCGCGAGCAACCGCGCCTGCGTGGCGAACACGACATCGAAGCCTTGGCGCAGCGCGCAATGCCCCAGGGCCTGGGCCAGATGGCTCTTGCCGGTGCCGGTCGGCCCCACGATCAAGACCGGGGCCTTCTCGGTCACGAACCGGCCGGTGGCGAGATCCGCGATGAGCGCGTGCGGGGCCGAGGGCCGTTCGGCGAAGTCGAAGCGCTCCAGGGTCTTGTCGGCGAGCACCTGGGACCTGCGCAGGCGCTGGGCGAACTTATGCTGCTCGCGGCGCGCCACCTCGTCTTGGATCAAGAGCGCCAGGAAGTCGGTGTAGGCGAGCTGTCCGGCGATGGCCTGCCGGTTGCGGGCCTCCAACGAGTCGAGGATGCCCGACAGGCGCAGCTGCTTTAGGTAGGGCACAAGGGATGGCATGGGATTCATGGGATGAGCTCCTAAAAGGTTCGGTGTCAGTGCACGGATTCGGAGGAGGAGCGACTGAAGCGTCCCCCCCGTACATAGGGTTCCTCGAGGGCCGCGGTCTCGGCCTGCGCGCTTGCGTGATCGAGCCCCTGGATGAGGATGCTCTTGACGGTGCGGTAGCGCGGCGTCCCGAAATGCACGGCGCGCGCGCACGCCGCCTCGAGACGTGTCGCCCCGTACTGGTCGGCCAGCCGCAAGAGTCCTTGCGCCGCGCGCAGGTGCTCCAGCACGCGATCGGCAAAGAGCGCCTCGACCACGGCCCGGCAGGCGGGTCCAATGGCCTGGGCGGACTTCAGGCACCACTGCGGGTCGCGCAAAGCATAGGCCTGGGCGTCCGGTGGCATGTGGTCGGGTACGGTGGCGTGGCTCCCGGGCTTTGTGAGGCGCGCATGGGTGGCGACCAGCCCATGGTCCTCATAGACCCGCACCACGCTGGCGGTGGCCGCAAGCCACAGGCTATGCCGGATCAGGCGAAACGGGACCGAGTAGTGGCAGTACTCGTACTGGACATGGGCGTTGCCATGGACCCGCACCTGGGCCCACACCGGACACTCCGGGGCGATCGCGGGCAACGGCTTCAAGAGCGCCTGTTCGGTCTCGGTAAAGAGCGTAAGCGGCCGCGCGCGCGTGGTGCCGTGGATGCGGTTGCCGGCCTCGCCCAAGACCCAGGCCCGCAACTCGGCGTTGGCGTGGGCGAGGCTATGAAACTCACGCAACGCGAGGAAGCCTGTCTTGATATATTTGACGCCCGCCTCGACGCGCCCCTTCTTCTGGGGATCCCGCGGTGGACAGGCATCGATCCGAAAGCCATAGCCCAGGGCCAGATCCCCATAGGCGCGCTGCACCGTGGGTTCGTAGTAACAGGCGCGGGTGATGGCGCACTTGGCGTTATCGATGATCAAGCGCCCCGGGACGCCATTGAACCACTCGAAGGCGTGGCGATGGCAGGCGAGCCATGTCTCCACCTTCTGGTTGCGCACGAGCTCGGCGTATTGGTGGCGGCTCCAGGCGAGCGTCATCACGAAAAACCAGGTCTTCATGACCTCGCCGGTCGCGCGGTCGACGATCTGTGGCCCTTGCCCGAAGTCGACCTGGGCGGCGTCTGCGACCGCGAAATCCAGGATCACCGTGGCCGGGGGACTTGAGTCGACGACCCGATCGAGCAGACGGTAGATGGTGTGCACGCTGCCGGTGAAGCGGTACTTGCGCACCAGGGCCTGGTGGATGGCCGTCGCGGTGATCCCCTGACCGTGCCAAGCGAGGATCTGCTCGCGAAAGGGCGCGGCGCTCGACACCGACCGGTTCGTCGGGGCCGGGGTAAACACCTCCGCCAGCGCCCGATCCTCGGGCAGAGGGGTCTTGGGGTCAAGCCAGCCCCGCTCTAAGGCCTGTCGGCGCACTCGGGCTACGGTCTTGCGACCCACCCGCTGGGCGCGGGCCACATCACGATCGGACTCGCCCAATCGCAGGCGTTGAATCACTTGCCGGATCTCGTACATCTCGAACCTCCTGTTGCTCATGGCGTCTCCTCTCGTTAAAAAACCGCGAGAGAGTAACGCACCAAGGGGTCCGAAACGGGAACCGGCGACCGAGCGTGGCCTCTTTAGACCGCGAATCGACTGGCGCCATTACCCCGCGAACGGTGTGGCGCCATTAGACCGCGAATTGACTGGCGCCTTTAGGCCGCGAACGAAATGGCTCCATGGGGGCGCGAGTTAACATCGACTTCATCGCAGGCCAAGTCCCGGCGTGGGACGGATACGAGTCCGAGACTTCCCCGCAGATGCTCACCATCACCCACAACCTGCTCTATGATTTCAGTGAGCCAGGTTACTTCACGGGTGCGGGCGCGAGCTACACGTCGGGGATACTGACCGTCCAGACCCTGGTTGGCAATTCCTGGAACACCGCCTATACCGGCAGCGCCACGCCTACCAAGGCCCCGACCTTCGAGTACCGCGTGTCGGCCGCGCCTACCAGTGATTTAAGCTTTGGGCTCTACGGGACGATCGGTAAAAACCCGATGCTTACCAATCCCGCGGTCGAGACCACACGCATCTATAATGACTTCGATGGGACCTATACCCTGGGCGCCGCCACCTTCAATTGGCAGTTCGACCTCGGTCATCAGACCGCAGGAGCCGCCAACGGCGGCAACGCCATGTGGTATGGCACCTCGCTGCTCGCCAATTACCGCTTCACGCCGCTCGTGGGCGCCACGCTGCGCTACGACTATCTGAACGACAAGAAGAACGGTGGCCATATCGCTACGGCGGATTACTATGACGGCTTTGCGCCGACGTCAACCTTGGCGCCTGGTGTCAATAATGGCCCGGTGCGGCAGGCGGTGACCGCCGATCTGCTGCTCTATCCCGTCAAGAACACCATCGTGAAATTCGAGTACCGCTACGATCGCGCCAATGGCGCGCTGTTCCTGGATACGTCCACGGGGGCTTACAAGAAGAGTAATAACGTCCTGGCCGCGCAGATCGTGTATTCGTTCTAGGAGGCGAGAAGCAAAGGGGATGCGCGCGGCGCACGGTGTTTTGTAGCGCGTCCCCTTCAGGGCAAGCCGCCCCGCGCAAGACGGCCTGCCCTTTTTCATGGTCGGTGTGGCGTCTTCAGCGTCCGACTGGTCAAGCTCGCCGGACCGCCGTGCTCGCGCCTCTGGCATCAAGGCATGGTGGCGTGTGGCGCCCTGCCGGCCGTAAGCCGTTTTCATGCGGCCCGCGGCGGGCCTTCCGGCCTGCGCGCGCCGAACCGCAGTTCGCAGGCTACGATAAGGGACGTGCATAAGGCCGGCTTGCCCACCGACGCGATCTTTCCCGCCACCACGCCTTGCGGGCGGCGTATCAGCTCGGAAAGAATGTTGATATCCAGAAGATAACGTGGACCCATGCTCACAAGCGGATATTATCCAATCGCGGAAGGTCTGAAGCGATGTCGGGAAACTCCGCCTCGCGGGGCGGGAGCGTGCTGAGTCTCGCGAGTAGGCCCGGGCGCTTCACGGGCTCGATGAGCAGGCGGTCATCCTCGCGATACAAGATGGCCTCGTCGGCGTTTATCTCAAACCCTCGCGGAAAGCGGATGGCCTAATTCCGGCCATTACGACAATGCGGATGTGGCGGCATGATCGCATAATGGGCCTCCTCAAGCGTACATAGGCATGCGCATATGCCGACCCCATATCCTGTGAACTTACTGTTCGCCGTAGGGCAGGCTCGATGCCCGCACGCCTTCATGGCCAATGCCCCAGGAACGAGCGGTATGAGGGACTATCGCCATGCAAAAGCGCCGCGGATAACGCCGCCGCTTATGCCGATGCCCCGCCTTGCAAGCCATCTCGCGGGCCGCGCCTCTCGTCAACGGATCCGTGGGGGCCGCCCGCCGCGCTCGGAAAAAGTCGCATAGGCGAAGTAGCCGAGCGGTATCACAAAGAGCGTGAGCACGGTCGACGCCAGCGTTCCGAAGATGAGCGAGATGGCGAGTCCTCCGAACACCGGGTCCATCACCATGATGGCGGTACCGAGCACGATGGCGAGCGCGGTCAGCATGATGGGCCGCAGGCGTACCGTCCCGGCCTGCACGACGGCCTCGGCGAGCGGGTGCCCGGCGCGCCGGTAATCGAGGATGAAGTCGATCAAAAGCAGTGAGTTGCGCACCACGATGCCGGCGAGTGCGATGACCCCGATCATGGATGTGGCGGTGAAGTACTGACCCATGGCCGCGTGCCCCGGGAATACGCCGATGATGGTGAGCGGGATCGATCCCATGACGATGATCGGGATCGCGAACGAGCGGTAGTAGCCCACCAGTATGACGTAGATAAGCAGGATCGCCACGCCGAACGCCGATCCCAGATCCCGAAACACGTTCAAGGTAAGGCGCATCTCGCCACTCCAGCGCAACCCGTAATGGAGGCTACTCGGGTCTTTCATGAAATCCTGGGTCAGATGTACCCCGTCTACGGTGTGGTGTTTCAGGTATTGCCACATATGCAGCACCGGATACACGGGGCTGCCCATGCTCATTCCCGCGGTCACGTATTCGACGTCACGGCCGTCCTTCTGGTATATGGGCTCGGGCGCCGGGCGCTTGATGACGCGCACGAGGGCCGATAACGGAATCTCGCGGCCCTCGGGGCTGGACACGAACAGTTTGCCGAGGTCGCTTGGGCCCACGTGATCGGCGATCGGCACCCGAAACCGGATGGGGACGGGTTCCTTGGCGTGCGCGATATGCGCGGTCCCGTCGCTGATGCCGGACAGGAAACCCTTCAGGGTCTGCGCCACCTGGGCGGCGCTCACCCCATGCAGGGCTGCCTCCCTGCGATTGACCTTGATGATGTATTGCATCGAGGGATGCGGGACGGTGCTGTCGATCCCCGCGAGGTGGGGGGTGTGGGCAAAGAGACCGTAACGCAGGTCATTGGCGATCACCCGCACCTTGTGATAGCTCGGGCCGAAGACCTCGGCCATGATGGTTGCCCGCACCGGGGGGCCGGGCGGGTGTTGCACGATCTTGATCATGGCCCCGGTGCGCGCGATCAGCCGGTCGACGGCGGGCCTCAGGGATCGCACGATGGCGATCGACGACACCGGCCGCTCGCTCTTACGCACGAGGTGCACCTGAACCTCGCCCACGGTCGCGCCCTTTTTCAGGGTCTCGCCGCGCAAAAGGCCGCTGAAGTTGATGGCCCCCATGGCGCCTGACGATAGGTCATAGGTCGTGACGTAGGGGTTTGCGCGGACGATGTTTCCGAGCGCCGTGATCACGCGGTTGGTGTCTTCGAGGGTGCTCCCCGCGCGCGTGCGTACCGTGATGTCGAAGCTGTTATTGTTGTTGCGCGGCAACATCTTGAAGTTAACCAGCCGCAAGACCGGCATGGCCAGCACGCCCGCGAACAGCAGGATGATGGCAAACAGAAACCCACGCCGCGCCCACGGCCGCGACAACAAGATGCGCATGGCGCGCGCGTAGCCCCTCTGTAAAAGGCCGGGGCGATCGTGCTTGGCCTCGCCGCCGTCGCCCTTCAGCCACATGCGCGCCGCCCACGGCGCCACGGTGTAGGCAATGAACAACGAGGTGATCATGGCGATCGGCACATTCTTTGGGATCGGCGCCATGTACGGCCCCATCATGCCGGTGACAAAGAGCATGGGCAGAAACGCGACGATGACCGAGAGCGTCGCTAAGTTAGTCGGGCGGCCGATCTCGTTGACCGCAAGCACCGCCTCGCGCACACGGTCGGCACCGGCGCGCGCGTAGTGACGGAATATATTTTCGATGACGACTATGGAGTCATCCACGAGCAGGCCCAGCGACAGAATGAGGGCAAACAAGGTGATGCGATTGATCGTCTGGCCGCCCATGTCGTCCACTGCCAGCGTCACGAACAAAATCAATGGAATCGTAACCGTGACGATCGCGGCCGCGCGCCAGCCTAGGAACACGACAAGCAAGAGCACGACCGTCGCCACCGCGATAAACAGGTGCTCGATAAGGGTATTGACGGCGCTGTTGGCGCGCTCGCCGTCGTCGCGCGTGATGTTGACGTGCACGCCGGCGGGGATCACCGGGCCTTGCAGCGCGCGGAGTTTACGCAGCACGGCGTCGGCGACCGCCACGGCGTTGGTGCCGGCGCGTTTGGCGATCGCGATCGTCACCTCCGGCAACTCGATGTTGCGCGGGCGCGGGTGGGAGTAGGCCGGCCCGAAGCCGATTTCGTGCACGGTCTTGATGCGCCCGGCGCCGTCGGTCACGGTCGCCACGTCGTGCAAGTAGACCGGGCGGTGGTTGTAGAGGCTCACCACGACCCGCCCGACATCGCGCGCCGAGCGCAGCATGGTGCCCGCGTGAATGGTGGCCCGCCGGTTGTGATTGGTGAAGTGTCCGGAGGGTATCTCGACGTTGGTCGCCTGCACCACCCTGCGGACATCATCGAGCGTCACGTCGTAGTGGCGCATGAGGCGCGGGTGCAGGACCACATTGATCTTGCGCCGCTGGCCGCCGATCAGATAGGCGCGCGAGGTGCCGGGCACGCGCCGCAGATGATGCAGGACGTTGGTCGCGATCGCCCGCAGCCGCACGCCGCTCATGGCGGCGCTCGACAGCGATATGGTCACGATCGGGACTTGGTTTACATCGAGCGGCTGGATCACGGGCTGCTCGGTCCCTGGCGGCATGCGGCTCATGTTGCTCATGATTTTGTTGTAGAGTCGCACGAGCGAGGCGACGCGGTTTTCCCCCACCTGGAACTTCACCGTGACCACGCCCATGGAGTTCAACGCGAGGCCGTAGGTGTGGTGAATGCCGCGCATGCCGCGCAGTATCGCCTGCAAGGGGTCGACGACGAGATTCTTGATTTCGCGAGGGCTGGCGCCGGGCTTTGTGACAATGATATTGGCGGCCGGCACCACGATCTGCGGATTCTCCGTCCGCGGCGTGGTGCGTAGCGCGATAAGCCCGGCCAGGATTGCCACGACCACTATCAATATGGTGATCTTGCTATTGATGAAATAGCGCGTAAGCCGTCCGGCGATGTTCAGCGGCTCGTCTGGCTGCGGGTCAACGGCTGCCATGTTGTCCTCTTCTCGTGGTGATCGGCGGATGAATCGGGCTTCCGTCATAGACGCCGCGGAATGGGGGCAGGACCAGGGTCTCATTGCCACGAAGGCCGCTTAATATCTGCGCCACGCGCGGGCCGATCGCGCCGATCTTTATCAGGCGAAACCGCGCGCGTCCGCGAGGGCTCAATACGAAGACCCCGGGCAGGCCCCCCTGGTGAATGATGGCGTCCTTGGGGATCACGACATCGCCATGGGCATCGAGGTCCGCGGGGGCATGCAGGCGCAGGGTGGCGCGCGTTACCGGCGGACGCGCGGCCGGCGGCGCGGGCGGCGGCGGCTTATGCGCGCAGGCGCTAAGGAGCAGCATCGCGGCAAACGGCCAGGATCGCGCAGCCCTCATGATGCAATCCCGAGCGATGCCAGCGTCTGGCGTGACAGGCTGCCGCATGCCGCCGCCAGCGCCGCGCGATTGGCGGCCAGGGCATAGAGGGACGCCAGACGCGCCTCACGGGCTTGCACAAGACCGTGTTCGGCGTTCAGGAGGGAGAGGAGGATGGTGCGTCCCTCGCCGTAGCGGACCTGGGTCACGGCCACTGCCTGCCGGGCCCGGATGACATTGGCGCTTGCTATCCGATACTGGGTCATGGCGGTGCGCATGTCATCGAAGGCGCGCGTCACATGGTTGCGGATACGCGCGCGCAGCCCGGCGAGCCTGGCCTCAAGCTCGGCGGCCCGTTGCCGGAGGACGTCCGCCCGGTCACGGTTGCGGTCTCCGTCGTAGAGCGATTTGCTGATCACGGCCCCAACGGTCCAGGCGTTGTGACGTAGATTCGGAATCTCGCTGAACCATTGCGACTGGGCGGTGAGCCGCACCTGAAACGACGATCGATCGCGCGCGGCCTGGGCCCTGGCGCGCAGGGCGTCGATCTCGGCGCGCAAAGACTTGATGTCGGGCCGGTCGCTCAGGGCCTCGCGGTAAAAGGCCGCCAGGCTGTGATGGGGCATGGGCACTACCCGCAGCGGCGTGTGGGGTACGGTGATGGCAAGCCCCGCCGGTGCGCCCATCGCCGTCGCCAGGTTGTTCATGGCGATGCGCACGTTGCCGCGGGCCTCGGCCAGCATCCCTTCGTTGGCGCCGAGATTGACGTCGGCACTCAAGGCATCGGAGCGCACAATACGCCCATGCGCGTATAGGTAATGGGCGGTGCGCGCGTGGCGGCGCGCCGCGGCCACCGCCTTGCGCGCGACCACGAGGGCCTCGCGCGCCACCAGCACCCCCTCGTAGGACTGTATCACCTGGGCCATGATGGACTGGCGGATGCGCTGCGCGGCGCCTTGCGCCGCCTCGCGCCCATAGCGTCCAGCGCGTAACGCCTCGTGAATCGCGCCACCTGTGTAAAGCGGCCAGGATAGCGACAGGGTTGCGGTGCCGAGTTTTGTGATACCGGGGTGGTTTAGGGTGCTGGGCGTGAATGCCGCGGCGCTCACCTGGCGGCGCTCCAGTTCCGCCGACAAGGCCTCCAGCGGATTGTCACTGAAGAGATAACCGTAGCTGACGCTGGCCTCGGGCAGGCCCTGATCCTCGGCCAGCCTGAGCTCGGCCTGGGCGGCCGCGCCCCGCGCCTTGGCAAGACGCGCCATGCTGTTGTGCGTAAGCGCGAAATCGACGGCTTGAGCGAGCGTGAACGGGCGCGCAATGGCGTGCGAGGCCATAAAGAGGGCTGCAATTCCCAACGCGACCGTCAACCGCTTCATGTCCCCTGGCTCCTTTACCGGACCTCGTCCTTTGCTGTATATTAGCAATCAATTATCTTCTAATGAAAGCCTTGACACGCGTAATTTGCCTTTTCTCAGTGTAACTGATTGCGCCAGCCTTGCGCGTCGTTCCATGGCCCCACGCACCGAGGCATCACGCCGGGCTGTGAGAGGATCTGGGCTTGCGTTACGCTATTGTTTCGGGGTATCGGCAGCGGCAGGAGATTGATGCTCGCGTGGCTTCGAGGGGGTGATCGCGGGTGGCTAAGCAAATCGACGTCCAAGACCTCAAGAAGGGCATGTACGTTATTGATCTCGACCGCCCCTGGACCGAAAGCCCGTTTATGTTTCAGGGTTTCGAGATCCGCACCGATGCCCAGCTGCGCGAGCTTCAGCGCCTGTGCCAACATGTCTATGTCCATGACCGTGAGCATGTGACTGGCGGTCCCGGCGAGGACCGGCGCAAGGGCGGCGTGGGGGCCGGTTCCGGGACCGCTGTTGGTGGCGAGGCCCGCCAGGCGCAGGTGTTGGCGGCATCGCTGGCGGTGCGGCGCGACCCCTCGATTCACGGTGAGCCGGTCCCCCTGCAGGCCGAGATGGTGCAGGCGCGCAGACTGGAGGCCGATGCCCGCGAACTTATCTATGCCATGCAGGACGACGTGCGGCTCGGCCGCAATATCGATGAGTCGCGTGTGCAGGCAATCATCACCGGCATGGTCGATAGTGTCGTACGCAATCCCGATGCCTTGATCTGGTTTACGCAGCTGCGAAACAAGGATGAGTACACGGCCTTGCACAGCATCCGCGTGGCCATACTCGCCCTAGCCTTTGGCCGCCATCTCGAATTGACCGTACCGGAGCTCAATATCCTCGGTGTCGGCGCGCTCCTTCATGACATCGGCAAGCTCAAGGTGCCCGGCGACATCTTGAACAAGCCCGGCCGCCTGACCGACAGCGAGTTTGCCATCGTCAAGAGTCATGTCCCCGAGGGCGTGAAGATCCTCGAATCGCTGCGCCGCACCCCATTATCGGCGGTGGAAGTGGCGGGCTGTCATCACGAACGTTACCAGGGGGGCGGCTACAACCGCGGCCTGAGCGGGGATCGTATCGGCCTCTTCGGGCTCATGGCGGCGATCGTCGACACCTATGACGCCATCACCAGTGATCGCGCGTATCACGCCGGCATATCGGCCTATGAGGCCCTGGGGAGGCTCTATGCCATGCGCAACAAGGAGTTCCACGGCGGCCTCGTCGACCGCTTCATCCAGTGTCTGGGGACCTACCCCGTGGGCAGTGTCGTGGAGTTGACCACGGGTGACGTGGGGGTGGTGATCGCCGTCAACCGCCAGCGCTATCTGCGGCCGACGGTAACCCTGGTACGGCGCGCAAATGGCGCGGCCTTTCCGCCCGAGGCGGTGCTGAATCTGGCCGCGAACCCGGCGGCCGCGCCCGGCGTGGAGATTCGACGTGTCCTGCCACCCGGCGCCCATGGCATCCAGCCAGCCGATTACATGCCGCGCGTCACCTAAGCGGAAAGCCCTCCGATGGCCTTGATGAGAACGAATGCTCGTTCTAGTATATCGCTATGAGCCGAAACGTATCAGTTGTCTCGAGAACCCGTACCGATACGCGCGAACGGGTGTTGACGGCCGGCCTCCGCTTGTTCACCCGGCATGGCTACTTCAACACCACCACTCACGACATCGCACGCGAGTCGCGCGTCAGTATCGGCGCTATTTATCATCACTTTCGGGACAAGGAGGGGATCGCTCGCGGTGTCTACACCATGTTGCTGGAGCGTATGGTGGACATCATCCAGGATATCCATCGACTCCACTCCTCCACGCATGACCGATGTCGCGCCCTCATGGCGGTGCTATTTAAGTTGGCCGAGGAGGAGCCGGAGGCAATGGAATTTATGCTACATGCCAAGCATCGGGAGTTTCTCCCCACCGAGACGCCGGTCTGTTCCTCCAAGCCTTTTGCCATGATGCGCGACTTTGTGCGAGAGGGTGCGCAGCGGGGCGAAATCCGTGCCATCGATCCTATGGTGGCGTCTGTCAGCCTGTTCGGGGGTGCGATACGCATGATCATTGCGCGGTTGGATGGTGTTGTGGAACGGGCTCTCCCGGAGTATCTCGACGAGGTGTGGGCGTGTGGCTGGAGGGCGGTTGCCCCCTGATCGCCAGAGTCGTTGCTGGCCTGTGACTAGAACGAGTGTTCGTTCTACTGGGAGGTGATATGAAAAGCATGACGATCGTGATCCGCGACGATGCCTACGACAAAATCCTGACGCCGCTGGCTTTCACTTATCTCGCGGCCGCAGAAGGCACGCACGTGGACATCCTGTTTGTGAATTGGGCCGTGCGCGCGCTGACCGAGGATGGGGCGCGGGCCTTGAAGGTCGAGGGGAGGCATGCCGATCAAGACGCCTGGGTACGCGAGCGCGTCGCGGCCGCCGGCCTACCCAACGATATCAACGCCTTGCTCAAGGCCCTGAAGGAGACGGGCAATGTCAATTTCTATGCATGCAGCCTAGCGGCTGCCATCTTCAATGTGAGTGAGCACAACTTGATCCCCGAGGCCTCAGGGATCGTAGGCGCGGCGTGGTTCCTGAATGAAAAAGCGGCCAAGGCCGATCATTGCCAATACTTCTAACAAATGAGGCGGATGCCATGACGGATTCGACGATCACGAGCACGCTCGACACAACCGGCAAATGTTGTCCCATGCCCATGGTGGAAACCAATCGCGCGATCCGCGCGCTTCGCTCCGGGGAAGTCCTGGAGATCGTGGCTACAGACCCGGGTACTCGAACAGACATCCCGTCCTGGTGCGCACGTACCGGCCATCGGCTATTGTCGATGGCCGAAAGCGACGGCACCTTGCGATATTATGTGCAAAAGGCCTGATGGGTCGCGCAATCTTCGCAAAAAAAGGCGCTTATGTCCTAGTCGGGGCGCGTGCGCCATCCTGCCGTCAGAAGTGAGGTTTGACCACCACCAGAATGACGATCGCGATCAGGATCAATACCGGGACCTCGTTGATCACGCGATAGAAGGTGGTGCTGCGCTTGCGTCCCGCGGCGAGCTCCCGACAGAGGTGTCCCAGGTAGACGTAATAGGCGACGAGCAGCGCCACCAGTGCCACCTTGATGTCGATCCATAGGCCACGAAAGCCAAAACCCAACCATAACCACAGGCCGAGGCTCACCGCCAGGACCGCGCTCGGCGTGGTGAACCGGTAAAGCCTGCGTTCCATGACCACAAAGCGCGCCTGCCCGGCCTCATCGTCCGTAAGGCTGTGGTACACGAAGAGGCGCGGGAGATAAAAAAGGCCCGCGAACCAGGTGATGACGAACACGATATGAAAGGCCTTGATCCAAAGCATTATGAGGCCTCGGCTGGCATGGTTTCGGTGGCGGCGAGGAACTCCGCGAGCAGCGCGTCGAGAAACCGCCGACCCAAGGGTGTGGTGTGCATCCGGTCGCCCTCGCGCCCCAAGAGATCCCGAGCGAAGGCGGGCGCCCATAACGACTCCAGGTCCGTGAAGTCATAACCCGTGCGGTCCCGAAGCAGGTCTTGCGAAAATCCCTCGGTAAGGCGCAGGGCATTCAGGAGGAACTCGAAGATGAGCTCGCGGCGCGCGAGCCGGCGACGGCTGGCGATGCGGCCGCGGTCTGCCATGTAAGCGGCCGGATCGGCGTTCCGTGCCATGCGCGTCACCCCTTGCGCATCGGTGAGCTTGCTGTGCGCGCCCGCCCCGAGTCCCAAATAGTCGCCAAAGCGCCAATAATTGAGATTATGCGCGCAGCGGTAGCCGGCGCGCGCGTAGGCCGATACCTCGTAACGGTCGTATCCGGCGTCGCCCGCGGCCTGTGTCACCGTCTCCTCGATGGCCATGCGCTCGTCTTCCGAAGGCAGCGTGGGCGGGTCGTGGGCAAACGCGGTGTGGGCCTCGATCGTGAGCTCGTAGAGCGACAGATGAGGGGGGTCCACCGCCAGTGCCGCGCGTACGTCGGCCTCGGCCTCAGCCGTGGTCTGATCCGGCAGCCCGTACATAAGATCGATGTTGAAGGACCGGAAGCCCGCGCCGGCGGCGGCCTCCATGGCCTCATGCGCGGTGCGCGCATCGTGGATGCGTCCAAGCCGGCGCAAGGCGGGGTCGTGGAGACTTTGGACGCCGAGCGACAGCCGCGTCACCCCGGCCTCACAAAAGGCCTGAAAGCGGCTGCTGTCGATGGTGCCCGGGTTGGCCTCAAGGGTGATCTCGCAGTCGTTTCCGAGTGCCGCGCGCCGCCCCACACCCTCCAAGATATCGGCGATGGCTGCCCCCGAGAACAGGCTGGGCGTCCCCCCGCCGAAGAATATTGTATCGATCGCGCGCCCCTGCAAGCCCTCTTGGCTGTGCTCGAGATCGTCGAGCAGGGCACGCACATAGGACCCCTCGGGGAGCGGTGCGCGCTGCGCCAATGAGTGGAAATCGCAATAGGGGCATTTGGCCACGCACCACGGGATGTGGATGTAGAGGCTAAGTGGCGGCAGTGGCGCTTTGCTCATGGGCGGGTGCCGAGGAGTCGCGACATCGCCCGCAAGGCCTGCCCGCGATGACTCAATGCCCGTTTCTGCTCGGGATCAAGCTCGGCGGCAGCGCAATTATGGGTCGGCACATAGAACACGGGGTCGTAGCCAAAGCCGCCGGTACCGCGTTCGGCGGTCAGGATGCGGCCCTCCCACAGGCCGTCGGCGATGAGCGGGCGTGGGTCGCGGGCGTGGCGTATATAGACCAGCACGCAATAAAAGCGCGCGCCACGCTCGGACTCCGGTACGCCCGCGAGCGCCGCCAGCAGCGCCGCGCGGTTTTGCGGGTCGTCGGCATGGTCTCCGGCGAAGCGTGCCGAATGCAGACCGGGGCGCCCGCCGAGGGCATCGACCTCCAGTCCGGAATCATCGGCGAGCGCCGGAAGCCCGCTCGCGGCCGCGGCATGCCGGGCCTTGATGAGGGCGTTTTCCACGAAGGTGAGGCCATCCTCGACGGCCGGCGCCACACCGAAGGCATCTTGCGCGATCAGGGTGACACCGTGCTCCGCCAAGGCCCCCGAGAGCTCGCGAATCTTGCCGGCGTTGTGGGTGGCGCAGCAGATCTTCACGGCTCGCCGGCCAATGCCTGGCGTTGGGCCTCGAGCAACTCCTTGATGCCGTTGCGGGCAAGCTCGGTCATGGCCAGCATCTCCTCGAAACGGAAGCTGCCGCGCTCGGCGGTCCCCTGAAGCTCGATAAAGCCGCCGGCGTCGTCCATGACCACGTTCATGTCGGTCGCGGCGTTCGAATCCTCGGCGTAATCGAGGTCAACGACGGGCGTGCCGTTATGCACCCCGACCGACACCGAGGCCACTTGCCGGCGCAGCGGGTCTTCTTTCAGGAGCTTATGGGACTTCAGGAAGCGAATGGCATCGGCGAGCGCGACGTAACCGCCGGTGATCGAGGCCGTGCGCGTGCCCCCGTCGGCCTGCAAGACGTCACAGTCGATCATGATCGTGCGTTCGCCTAAGGCCTTCAGGTCGAGCGCCGCGCGCAGCGAGCGGCCGATGAGGCGCTGGATCTCCACGGTGCGCCCATCCTGCTTGCCGCGCGCCGCCTCGCGCTGGGTGCGCTGGCCGGTGGCGCGCGGAAGCATGCCGTATTCCGCCGTGAGCCAGCCCTGTCCGCGGCCCTTCAGGAACGGCGGCACCTTCTCGTCGATGCTTGCCGTACACAAAACGCGCGTGTTGCCGAACTCGATGAGCACCGATCCTTCCGCGTAGCGCGTGAATTGACGGGTGATCTTGATGGTGCGTAGCGCGTCCGCGGCGCGTCCGCTTGGTCTCATGAGGATATCCTTTAAGCTTGGGGTGTCGGCCGCCAGTTTAACAAAAAGCCCGCACCGGCATCAGCGCGCCGCCGATTGATGTGGCCGGCGCTATTCTTTCGGGGACGCCTTCTTGGCCGCGTCCCTCATTTCCTCCAGTTTGCGACCGACGATGAGGCGGCGCCCCTGTTCCCAGAAGGTGCGCGCCGTAAGCCGGCGGGCCTGGGGGCTAAGTCCCGTGAGGCGTCCCGGCCGGTCCTGCCAGCGCAGCGCCGCGGCGCTGATGTTATCGGCGGCCTTCTCGCGGCGGTTTTCGGCGGCCAGCAGGAGGTCGGCGAGGCCGCTTTCGAGGACCGGGTGGTCAAGCGTGCGGACAATCTCGCGGTCTGACATCGCCTCCCACACGCCGTCGCTGCACAGCAGAAGCATGTCGCCGGGGTGGAGCGCGGTCTCGGCGCCCAGGTGGATGGTTGGATCCTCGCGGCCTCCCAGGCAGGCGAGCAGGTGGCTCTTTTCGGGGTGCGCGCGCGACTCCTCGTCGTCGAGGATGCCGCGTTCGCGGAAGGTCTCGATCGTGGTGTCGTCGTGGGTGCGGTTGATCGTGGCATTGTTGTGGAGGTGGTAGAGGCGACTGTCCCCGACGTGCGCCCAGTAGGCGCAGCCATCTTGCACTAGGGCCAGGACCGCGGTCGTGCGCGGTGCTATGGGTGGGTCGAGGCGCGGACCGAGCCCCTTCAGGGCCTGATGGGCCTGGAACAGGATGAAGGCGAGAAAGTTGGACGGATCTTGGATGCGTGCCGAGCGTACCGTGCGGAAGGCGCGCACCGCGACCTGGCACAAGGTCGCCGAGGCTAAGCCGCCCCCCTTGTGTCCCCCCAGGCCATCTCCCAGAACCATGAGTACCGCGGTATCGCGTTCGGCGATCGCCACGCGGTCCTCGTTATAGGCGCGGCCACCTTGTCGTGAGCCTTGCGTACAGACATATTTCATACTCGTCCTCTCCCCATGCCCCCGGGCCTTTGCCTGCTGTTATGACCGCTTCAGCCGCGGCCACGGCCAGCGGTCGAACCACCGGCCGATATCGCCCCTATTGTCCGATTCCTGGCGAGGTGTCTCGCTCAGAAAGGCCAATAGTTGCCCGACGTTCTGCGGTCGTTGCAACTGGTCCATCTGCATGCACCAGTCTATGGCCTCCAGGATTTGCGCGGAGTACCGGCGGCCATAGCGGCCTTTCGCCCCCTTGAAGGTGTCCTTGGTGGCGCGCGCCGTGGCTGGCGGCGGCGCGCGCCCGCTGAGGCACGCCCACATCGATGCGCCGATCGCATATAGGTCGGTCCAGGGACCGATATGCCCCTTGGTGTGCTGTTCGAGGGGCGCGAATCCGGCGGTCAGGGTGCGCAGGCCCGCGGGCCGCTCGAGAGTCCTTTGGGCGGCCCCGAAGTCCAATAGCAGCGGGTTGCCGCCCGGGCGCAGCAAGATGTTGGCGGGTTTGATGTCGAGGTGCAGGAGGCCGTGGGTGTGAAGCTCGTCTAGGCCCATGAGCAGCGGCGGGAGCATGGTGCGCAGGAACTTCTCGCTAAGCCCCCCCGGATGGCGTTTGATGTACCAGCGCAGGTCCCGGCCGACTTCGTAATGCATGACCATGTAGGCGGTATTGTGGGCGCGAAAGAAGTTGCTGACCTGGACGATGTTGGGGTGGTGGAGCTTGGCGAGTGCCGCGGCCTCGTCGAAAAATCGCTTAAGTCCCGAGGCAAAAAGCCCCGCGGTCTCCTCGGAGAGCGGCTCGACCCGGCCGTCCGGGGTCCTCCATGCCTGGGTCACCGGAAGAAACTCCTTGATGACCACCTCGGATCCGGATGCCAGATCGGACGCGAGATAAACCGAGCTGAAACCCCCTGCGCCGAGGGTCTTTTCGATTCGGTAGCCCTTCAGGACATAGCCTTGGGCCAAAGGACTCGGTTGTTTGCGCATGTGTCTAGACACAATAACCGAAAACGCGCCAAAAAGCTGTCATGGCCCGATGCCCTCACATGCCCGCCGCCCGCCGTGGCACGGTGTACCGGCACCCCTGGGTTTCGGTTAGTATGGCGGCCATGACGGTTTCCGTGAAAAGCATGACCGCGTTCGCGCGCGCCCAGACCCATACCGAACAGGGCGATCTCGCATGCGAGCTGCGCTCGGTCAATCATCGCTATCTGGAGGTGTCGGTGCGCCTGCCGGATGGCCTGAGTACCCTTGAGGGCGTGGTCCGCGAGCGTCTCTCGCAAGCGCTCGCGCGCGGCAAGGTCGACTGCCAGGTCGTGTGGCGCCGGGCCCCGACCGAGGCGGGGCTCGCGGTCGATCGGCATCTGGCCGCGGAGGTCGTGGGTGCCGCCGAGTTGCTGCGCGCCGACCATGCCACGCTCGCGCCGCTGACCGTCGCGGACGTGTTGCGTTGGCCCGGGGTAGTGGCCGCGCGCCCGGGGCCGGCCCTGGACGGGCCGGTCACCGAGGTCTGCGAGCGTGCGCTCACCGCCCTCATCGAGCATCGGCGGCGCGAAGGCGAACGGTTGGCGCAAGGGCTGCGCGAGCGGCTTGACCTTATGGAGGCCGAGGTCGGCGCCTTGCGTGGGCTGGTGGCCCAGGGCCTGGTGTCGTTGCGCGAGCGGCTACGCGCGCGCGTGGGGGCCCTCGCGCCGCCGCTCGATGGTGAGCGGTTGGAGCAGGAGGTGGTGCTTTTGGCGCAACGCGGGGATGTCGAGGAGGAACTGGAGCGCCTCGCCGTCCACATTGGCGAGGCGCGCGCGGCGCTCGCCGAGGGCGGACCCATCGGCCGGCGTCTCGATTTCTTGATGCAGGAGCTCAACCGCGAGGCCAATACCGTGGCCTCCAAGTCGTCATCGGCGCGCATTTCGAGCGTCGCCGTCGGCCTCAAGGTCTTGATAGAACAGATGCGCGAACAGGTGCAGAACATTGAATAATGATCCCCGCTTGGTCATCCTGTCGGCCCCGAGCGGTGCCGGCAAGAGCAGTCTCGCCAAGGCTTTGGCCGCCGATCCGCGTTTCGGGGTGTCGGTCTCGCATACCACGAGGCCGGCCCGTCCGGGCGAGCAAGACGGCGTGCATTACCACTTCGTGGATCATGCGGCGTTCGAGCGTCTGGTCGCCGAGGGGGCCTTTCTGGAGCATGCGCAGGTCTTCGGCAACCGCTATGGGACGACGCGCGCGGCCGTCGAATCCCTGTTGCGTGAAGGTCGGCATGTGATCCTCGACATCGACTGGCAGGGCGCCCGGCGCATCAAGGCATTGTGGCCCGAGGCGCTCACGATTTTCATCCTGCCACCCTCGCTGGAGGCCCTCGAGGCGCGGTTGCGCGGCCGTGGCCAGGATGGCGAGGCAGTGATCGCCCAGCGCATGGCCCAGGCGCGCGACGAGATGGCCCATGCCGGGGAGTTCGACCACATCATCGTGAACGACGCGTTCGAAGAGGCGCAAGCCGACCTGAAGACTCTGATCGCCGAAGGCCGCCTGCGCCGGCCCCTGCGGTACGACCCCGGGCTCTTCGCGCCTACCGACGCATAAGGGGATTTGCTAGACTTCCGGTCTTGGATTATGAGGAGTGTGTTATGGCCCGCATCACCGTTGAGGATTGTCTGGAGCACGTCGAGAACCGCTTTCAGCTGGTGCTGG
This sequence comes from Pseudomonadota bacterium, assembly GCA_021841585.1. Classification (GTDB taxonomy): domain Bacteria; phylum Pseudomonadota; class Gammaproteobacteria; order Acidiferrobacterales; family Acidiferrobacteraceae; genus Acidiferrobacter. Next base: position 26,418 of record JAKBUS010000023.1, read on the forward strand.
TGGCGGCGCGCCGGGCCCGTCAGCTGGCCTTGGGCGCCGAGCCGTGCGTGGCGCGCGAGAACGACAAGCCGACGGTTCTGGCCCTGCGCGAGATCGCCGAAGGTTACGTGACCAGCGCCATTTTGGACGATAATCCGGAGGCGGGCCTGGAGTCCGATGATGATGCCGTCTTATCCCTCGGAACAGGCGGTGACGCCACCGCAAATCCCGCCCCCTGAGGGCACGGGGGGTCCGGGCGCCGTCTCGTTTCATGTAAGCGACCTGCTCGCCTTGCTCGATGGCTACCTCGGGCGCGAGGAGGTGGCCATGGTCTACCGCGCCTATCTATTTGGCGCGGAGGCCCACGAGGGCCAGAAGCGCCGTAGCGGCGAACCCTACATCTACCATCCCCTGGAGGTCGCCCGGCTGCTTGCCGGATTGCGCCTTGACGCCACGTGCCTGGCCGCCGCGATCCTTCATGACGTCATCGAGGATACGGGCCGGCGCAAGGACGAGATCATCATCCAGTTCGGCCAGGAGGCCGCCGATCTCGTCGATGGCGTGAGCAAGATCGGCCAGATAGAGTTCGAGAACAAGGAAGAGGAGCAGGCCGAGAATTTCCGCAAGATGTTGCTGGCCATGGCCCGCGATATCCGCGTCGTGCTCATAAAACTCGCCGATCGCCTCCACAACATGCGCACGATCCGGGTCCTGTCGCCGGTCCGGCAGAAGGCCATTGCCCGCGAGACGCTCGACATCTATGCGCCGATCGCCAACCGCCTGGGCCTCCATAATTGGTCGGTGGAGCTCGAGGACCTGGCCTTCGCCATCCTCTATCCCCTGCGTTACCGGATCCTGCAGGAGGCGGTGCGCAAGCGCCACGGGAACCGCAAGGCCCTGGTCGACAAGGTGTGCGTGGCGATCGTCGAGCAGTTGCGGCGCGAGGGCCTATCGGGCGAGGTATCGGGGCGCGAGAAGAATCTCTACGGCATCTACAGCAAGATGCGCCAAAAGGGCCTGTCCTTCGAGCAGGTCTATGACCTGCTGGCGTTTCGTATCGTCGTCGACAAGGCGGATACCTGTTACCGCGCGCTGGGCGTGATTCACAACCTCTACAAGCCTATCCCCGGCCGTTTCAAGGACTACATCGCGATCCCAAAGACCAACGGCTATCAATCGCTCCATACCGTGGTGTTCGGGCCGTTCGGCGTGCTGATCGAGGTGCAGATTCGCACCGAGGACATGCATAGGGTCGCCGAGAACGGGGTCGCCGCGCACTGGCTCTACAAGACCGGCGATGTCGGCATGCAAAAGCGCGCCCTGCAATGGTTGCAGGGCCTGATGGAGACCCAGCAGCAGGCCGGCAACCCGCAAGAGTTCCTCGAGCACCTGAAGATCGATCTGTTTCCCGACGAGGTGTACGTCTTCACCCCCAACGGCGACATCAAGAAGCTGCCGCGTGGCGCCACGGTCATCGACTTCGCCTACGAGGTCCATACCGATATCGGCAAGCGCTGTGCCGGCGCGCGCATCAACCACCAGCTGGTGCCGATGCGCACGGTCCTGCGCAACGGCGACCATGTCGAGGTCATCACCTCGGCCTATAGCGCCCCGCACCCCTCGTGGCTCAATTCGGTCGTGACCGGCAAGGCCCGCGCCCACATCCGCAATTATTTGAAGAACCTGCGTCGCGACGAGGCGATCAGCCTGGGGGAACGTTTTCTAGCGAAGGCCCTGCAATCGCTCGGCTTCGCGGGCGAGGTGAGCGAGGAGGCCAAGGGCGCGTTGCTGTCCACCTTGCACATGAAGAGTTGGCCGGACGTGCTTGCCGATATCGGTCTCGGGACGCGGATCGCGGCGGTGGTGGCGCGCCAGCTGCTGCCCGACGTGCCGGCACCGTCGCTGGTGCCGTCGCGCGCGCCCGGCACGATCGCGATCCGCGGGACCGAGGGCGCGGTGGTGAATTACGCCAAGTGCTGCAGACCCATTCCTGGCGATCCGGTGCTCGGCTTCCTCACCGCTGGCCGCGGCATCACCGTGCACACCGAGGACTGTCCCAATGTCGCCGAGTATCGCAAGCATCCGGAGAAGTGGATCGACATCCAATGGGAGAGCGGCATAGACGGGTTCTGGCCGGTGGCCATCCGCGTGGAGGTCAAAAACCGCCGAGGGGTGCTGGCGACCGTGGCCGCCGCCATGTCCGAGATGGACGCCAATATCGATACGGTCTCGATCGACGAGCGTGACGGCCAGGATACCGCCATGGACTTCGTGATCGAGGTCCGCAACCGCGTGCACCTGGCACGCATCATCCGCCGGATCCGCTCCCAGGAGGCGGTGGTCCGGATCAACCGCAAACGAGGATAAGCATGGCCTTTCGTGTCATCGAGACCCCCGCCGCGCCGCGCGCGATCGGCACCTATTCACAGGCCCTGAGATGTGGGTCGCTCGTATTTCTCTCGGGGCAGATACCGCTCGATCCCGAGACCATGGCAATCGCGTCGCAGGATCCGCGCGCCCAGATCGTGCAGGTGTTCGAGAACCTGGCGGCAGTGATCGCGGCGGCCGGCGGCGAATTGCGCCATATCGTCAAGCTCTCGGTATTTCTTACGGATCTCGCGCATTTCCCGCTGGTGAACGAGGTCATGAGCGAGCGCTTCAAGCCTCCTTATCCGGCGCGCTCGGCGATCGGGGTCGCGGCGCTGCCGCGCGGCGCCCTAGTCGAGATGGATGCCATCCTCGACCTCGGTTAGCACGGCCACTGCGGGTCCGTGCGAGCGGCCGGTCACAGCGCTTGCGGGCATAGGGCCGGCGCTGGCCGAGCGGCTCGCGCGCCTCGAGATCCGTACCGTGGGCGATCTCTTGTTCCATCTCCCCATACGCTACGAGGATCGTACCCAGGTCCTGCCCATACGGCGGGTGGCGATCGGGCAGTCGGCGCTGATCGAGGGCGAGATCGTGGCCCAGGCGGTCGTCGGCCGCGCGCGCCCCTCGCTCGTTTGCGATCTCGCCGATGACAGTGGGCGCATGGCTATGCGCTTCTTTCACTTCTCTCCCGTGCAGCGCCGCAGGCTTGTCGCCGGCACGCGCGTGAGCCTCTACGGCGAGCTGCGCCTAGGTCCTCAGGGCCCAGAGATGGTGCACCCGGAATACCGCTGTTTCGGCGAGGGGACCCTGCGGGAGGAGGTCCTGACGCCGGTCTATCCGGCCACCGAGGGCCTTGGCACGAAGGCCTTGCGGCGCGCGGTGCGCGCGGCGCTCGCGCTCGCGCTGCCGACCTTGACGGAGTATCTCTCCAAGACCCAGTGCCCGCCCGGACCCACGCTCGGCGAGGCGCTGCGGCTGCTGCATGGGCCGCCCGCCGGCTGTGACCTAGGCCCAGCACGCGCCGTGCTCGCGTTCGAGGAGCTCGTGACCCATCACGCCCATCTCCTGACCCTGCGCCACAGCAAGGGGCGCGCCGCCGGCCCCCGGTGCCGCGTGCAAGGCGGGCTCCTGGCACGATTCCTGGAGGCCCTGCCGTTTGCGCCGACCATGGCCCAGACGACCGTGATCGGCGAGATCCGCCGTGATCTCGAGAGCGGCCGGCCCATGCGCCGTATCCTGCAAGGCGACGTCGGTTCCGGCAAGACGCTGGTGGCGGCGGGCGCGGCGCTGATCGTCATCGAGGCCGGTTTCCAGGTCGCGATCATGGCCCCGACGGAGCTCCTCGCGCGCCAGCACATGGAGACCTTTGGTGCCTGGTTGCGGCCCTTGGGTATCGAGCCGCTTGGCCTCATGCGGCTAGGCACCGGGGCCGAGGCCCGCCGCGCCCAGGCGCGCGACCGCGAGACGCGGCTTGTCATCGGGACCCAGGCGATGTTTCAGGAGGGAGTGGATTTCGCGCGGCTCGGCCTTGTGATCATCGATGAGCAGCACCGCTTCGGTGTCCACGAACGCCAGGCCCTGACCGCCAAGGGGCGGGCGGGGGCGCGCCGCGCGCACCTGCTTGCCATGAGCGCCACGCCCATCCCGCGCACGCTCGCGCAAAGCGTCTACGCCGACCTCGATCTGTCAGTGCTCGATGAGCGCCCGCCGGGGCGGGTCCCGGTCACCACCGTGGCGCTGGCCGAGACCCGTCGCGACGACGTAGTGGCGCGCGTGCGCGCGGCGTGCCTCGGGGGCGCCAAGGCCTATTGGGTCTGTACGCTCATCGAGGAGGGCGAGCAGGACCTGAAGGCCGCCGCCGCCCTCCATGCCGAACTCGCGCGCGCGCTCCCCGGGATCAACGTGGGCCTCATCCATGGACGCATGAAGGCTGCCGATAAGGACCACGCCATGGAGGCGTTCGCGCGCGGGCCGGTGCAGGTGTTGGTGGCCACCACCGTGATCGAGGTGGGTGTCGACGTCCCGACCGCAAGCCTGCTCGTCATTGAGAACGCTGAGCGCATGGGGCTTGCCCAGCTCCATCAGCTCCGGGGGCGCGTCGGCCGCGGTGGCCTGCCCGGTCACTGCGTGCTGCTCTACAAGCCGCCATTGGGCGACATGGCGCGTGCGCGCATCGCCTGCCTGCGCGAGACCGACGACGGCTTTGTCATCGCCCGGCGGGACCTGGAGCTGCGTGGCGCGGGCGAGGTCTTCGGGGCCCGCCAGACCGGCCTCCCGGGCTTTCGGGTGGCCGACCTCATGCGCGACGAGGCCCTGCTGCCCATGGTCGCGAAGACCGCGGCGGCATTGGCGCAGGGCGATCCCGCCGCCCTCTTGGGCCTGCGCCGGCGGTGGCTGCGCGAGCGCCACGACCTCGGGTCGGCGTAGGGTCTCCATCCGCGGGTGGCGCGTCATGCCTTCGGCCCGGGCCTTTTCCGGAATCCGGCGGCACGCCGTGTAAGCCGACGCCGGCCCGTTCGTAGCGTAAGCTTCCGGATAGCGGACAAATCGGGCCCCGGAATATCGCTCGGCCCATGACCGTTGCAGGCCGCCATCGCCGCTGGCGCGTTTTATGCCCTGCGCCTGTTTGTGTAAGGGCCCACAGACCCATGCCTCGGCATACGCGCGAAGGCGGTTATTTCCCCCGGCGCGTCGCATGGGGTCCGGCGTATCGGGTCAGTCGCGCGCGACTTGCATCAAGGCAACGATGTGGCGATCAAGAGCGGCAGGACGCTTTTGGTGGATGACGCGCACGAAAGCCTCGTCCGCGGTGATGAATGGGCAACCCTCTCGCATTGCGAGGGCGAGATAGAGACAATCATATGCCGGGTGATTCATGTCGATGGCGAGACGCGTCGCGTCCTCCAGGAGGGCATGCGTGGGCAGAAATTCGATATCCGACGCCCGTAGGAGCCGGGCGGCAAATTGGGCCTCGTCCACCGAGAGTTCGCCGCGCCCAACCTTTTTCCAAAGGATGTTCGCGCATTCGGCCGCCAAAAGATCGGGCGCCAGAGGCCTCCAGTGTGCGCGTACCGCCAGCGCCTCGCGAGTGCCATTTTCCTCTACGACCCACTTAATGGCGACGCTCGCATCAATGACGCAGTCCTTCACCGCTCGTCGCGGCCTTCGCGCAGCAGCACCTCGGAGGGCGTGTGTGGCCGGTGCTTCGTGAGCCTTCGCAGTTCGTTGGCGAGTGTATCGAAAGACGTCTCCGTTTCGTCGGCGAGGGCCTGGCGAAGGATTTCGCGGTGCTCGGCCTCGGCCGAGCGCCCATGACGGGCGGCCCGCCGTTTCAGGCGCGCGATCAACTCGTCGTCGAGATTGCGGACATGGAGGTTGCCGGCCATGGTGTACGCCTCGTGTGAGATCGTTATGCTATCAATGGTAGCGTTTCGCGGCGTCCGGTCAAGAGGGCGGACGCCGCGCGCGAACCGGGAAACGCCCTTCCGTCACAAAAATGGCATGGACTCACATCGGGGCGCGAAGGCGCATGGCGCGTCTTTGCGCCGCGTGGGGTGTGCTATCGTCATGGACCGGTCCGGTGCCGGCAGGGCCCGCGCAGCAATTCTCAATGTGAAGCGATAGCGCCTGGGTCAGCCGGTGACGATGCAAGAATTCACCGGTCTGAACGCGCCTGTGCCAGATGTTTGGCGCCTTCCCGCCGTGCGGGACGCCGCTCGATGCCCATGGTTGGGGCCACATCGGGAATTGCTGGGGTCCGCGGCCGCTCGGGGTTTCATGAGACGGAGTGCGCTACAATGGCACGCTTTCGGGGCCCGCTCATGGCGCGGGCGTTGGGGCGGATGATGGCGGCAAGGGGCGAGGGGAGGGCGGTTCGGGCGAGCGGTTGGGCACGATGGGGGGCCTATATGCGGCTCATGCGGCTGCACCGCCCGATCGGCAGCCTGCTCTTGCTGTGGCCGACACTCTGGGCGTTGTGGCTGGCCGGCCGGGGCCACCCGCGCCCGGTCCTGGTCGCCGTATTCGTGGCGGGCGTGCTCATCATGCGTTCAGCGGGCTGTGTCATCAACGACTATGCGGACCGCGATTTCGATGCCCATGTGTGGCGCACGCGCGAGCGGCCGATCGCCTCCGGGGAGGTGAGTCCGCGCGCCGCGCTCGTCTTGTTCGCGAGTCTCTGTCTGCTCGCCGCCATGCTCGCGTTGTGGCTCAATACCTTCACCATCGAGCTTGCGTTCGTGGCCGTCGCGCTCGCCGCCTCCTATCCGTTCTTCAAGCGTTTCACCCATCTTCCGCAGGTCTATCTGGGGCTCGCCTTCGGCTGGGGTATCCCCATGGCATTCGCCGCCGAGACCGGCCATATCCCGCCGGTGGCCTGGGTGCTGTTTATTGCCAATATCGCCTGGACCGTGGCCTACGACACCGCCTACGCCATGGCCGACCGCGACGACGATCTGAAGATCGGCATCAAATCGACGGCCATACTGTTTGGGCGCTGGGACCGGGCCATGGTGGCCTTGAGCCATGCGCTTACCCTTGGTCTTTTGTATATCGTCGGAGTAATGGCGCACTTAGGCCTTGTGTACGATGGCGGCCTGGGGCTTGCCCTGGGGTTCGCGCTCTACGAGCAGGGCCTGCTGCGCGAGCGCCGGCCCGCGGACTGCTTACGGGCCTTTCTCAACAACAACTGGTTCGGCGGCAGCGTCTTCGTGGGCCTGCTCGCCGCCTATCTCGGGAGGTCATTGTGAAGCTCTATGGTCATGCTACGTCGCCTTACGTGCGCAAGGTGCGCATCGCCCTGCGTGAAAAGAACATCCGTTTCGAATGGATCCAGGAGAGTCCGCATGATGCCGGCAATCGCATCGCGGCCTTGAATCCGCTCGGCAAGGTCCCGGTCCTGGAGACCGACGATGGCCGGGTCTTGTTCGACTCGGCGTTGCTCATCGAGTATATCGATACCCTCACGCCCGAGCGCCTGATCCCGGCCGCGGAGTCCGAGCGGCTGCGTGCCTCGCTCTGGAATACGCTTGGTATCGGCATGGTCGATGCCACGGTCGCCCGCCTCCTGGAGGATAGGCGCCCGGCCGCCGAGCGATCGCGCGACTTCATCGTTCGCCAAGAGGACAAGATCGCGCGTGCGCTTGCCTGGGCCGATAAGGCCGATCGCGGTGACGCCTATCTCGTGGCGGAGCACTTCAGCATTGCCGACCTCGGATTGGGCGTGGCCCTCGAATACATCGACTTTCGTTATCCGCACGACTGGCGCGGTCAGCACCCGCGGCTTGCCCGCTGGCTTGCGGGTATCAGCACGCGCGGCTCGTTCGCCGAGACCGTGCCCCCGGGAATGGAGAAGGCCATCGACGCGCCGCATTGACGGCAACCCCGTGATCGCGCTCGCCGTGCTGTTTGCGGCCTTGCCCGTCATTCTCGTTGGCGCCGAGCTTTTCACGAACGCGACCGAGCACGTGGGGGCGGCGTTCGGGGTGTCGCAGGGCGTGACTGGATCGCTGCTCGCGGCCGTCGGCACCGCCCTGCCGGAGACCGCCGTACCCCTGCTCGGTTCCCTGCACCCCGGGGCCGGTGAGCAATTGGCGGTGGGGGCGGTACTCGGCGCGCCACTCATGCTCTCGACGTTGACGATGGGCGTCATGGGCGCCGCCGCTTGGCAAAGCCGCGGGCCGACGGCCGCGCTCGCCCCCGAACGTGCGGGCGTGAGGCGCGATCTCGACTGGTTCCTGGTGCTCTTCGCGTTGGCCCTGGGGGGGCTTTTTCTCCCCCGGGGCCTGTGGCGACAGGCGCTCGCCATGGTACTGGTGGCCGGTTATGCCGGCTATGTGACGGCGACGCTGCGCGCCTCCCGCGCTCTTGTGGCCGCCGGCCACGAGACCGCCGCTGTCACCCGCCTGCATCTGGCGCGGCGGGTATTGAAGCGCCTGCCGGGCCTGCGCTACGCCCAGTTAATGCTGGGTCTGGCCGGCGTCGTCGCCGGCGCCCAGGGCTTCGTGGTGGGTATCGAGGGCTTGGGCCGGCTGCTCGACGTCCCGGTGCTCGTATTGGCGCTCGTCATCGTGCCGATCGCCACCGAGCTACCCGAGAAGGTTAATAGCGTTTTGTGGGTCAGGCGTCGCCAGGATACTTTGGCGTTCGGCAACATCACCGGCGCGCTCGTGTTCCAGGGCAGTCTGCTGCCGGCCCTGGGGCTCACGCTTACGCCGTGGCGCCCAAGCCCGCTTTTGCTCGCAACCATGTTGATCACGATGGCGGGGGTTGGCATGCTGCGGGTGCGGCTGCAAGGCGCGGCCACGATCCGCCCCTATCACATGCTCGCGGGCGGCCTTCTCTACGCCGCCTTTCTCGGCTATCTTCTCGCGGCATGAGCCTCTATGCCGTGCTCGGCCACCCCATTGATCACAGCCTGTCACCGCGCATTCATGAGGCCTTCGGCGTCCTCACCGGCCGCCCCGTGCGCTACGAACGCCGCGAGGTCCATGCCGGCGGCCTCGCGCGGGCGCTGGCGGCGTTCGCCGCCGAAGGCGGGCGCGGGGCGAATATCACCGTACCTTTGAAGAGCGAGGCCTTCGCCCTGGCCGCGCGCGCCACGGCGCGGGCGGCCAGGGCGCGCGCCGTCAATACGCTGTCATGGGAGAATGGGGCGTGGGTCGGGGACAATACCGACGGCATAGGCCTCGTGCGCGACTTGACCGCAAACCATGCCTGGTCGCTGCGCGATCGCCGGGTCTTTTTGATCGGCGCGGGCGGCGCCGCCCAGGGCATCGTGGGCCCCTTGCTCGATGCCGGGATCGCGGCCCTCGCCATCTTCAACCGCACGCCCGAGCGCGCCCATGAGCTGGTCTCGGTCTGCGCCGACGCGCGCGTGGCGGCCGCCTTGCCCGCCGCGCAGGCGTCTTATGATTTTGTGATCCATGCCACCGCCGCCGGTCTTTCCGGGGATCTGCCGGCGCTCCCCGATACCCTTTTCGAGGGCGCGATCGTCTACGACCTGATGTATGGCCCCAAGGCCCGAACATTCCTTACCCACGCGCGTGTCTGCGGGGCGCGGGAGGTCGCCGACGGCCTGGGCATGCTCGTCGAGCAGGCGGCCGAGTCGTTTCTCCTGTGGCACGGCGTGCGCCCGCCCACGCTCCCCGTGTTGGAGCGGTTGCGCGCCGAGGCCGACGCCCGCTAGCGCCCGCCTGGGGTCGTGCGTGAGATGGAAGGATTCGGGGGTGTCGCCGGCCGTGTTAAAGTAACCCCGTTATCATTCAGGGACCACCGATGGCGAACGACAACCCTCTACTGGATCTCGACGGTCTCCCGAGATTCGCCCACATAGATCCAAGCCAGGTCACGCCGGCCCTCGACGTCATGCTCGACGAGACGCGCGCGGCGGTCGAGGCGCGCCTGTCGCGCAAGCCGGGATGCGAGTGGGATGACACGGTGGGCCCGCTCGAGGCGGCGGAGACGCGTCTCAAGCGCTTCTGGTCGCCGGTGGCGCACCTGAACGCCGTGGCCGACAGTGCACCGCTGCGCGAGGCCTACAATGCCGGCCTGGGCCGTCTGACGAGCTACCAGACCGGCTATGCCCAGGACGAGCGCGTCTACCGGGCCTATCAGGCGGTCGCCGACGGGCCGGCCTTTGCGGGCCTGAGCGAGGCCCGCCGCAAGGTGGTGACGAACGCCTTGCGCGACATGCGGCTGTCGGGCGTGGCCCTGCCGGCCACCCCCAAGGCGCGATTCAAGGTCATTCAAGAGCGGCTCTCCGAGCTCGCGAGCCGCTTCGAGCAGAACGTGCTCGACGCCACCGACGCCTTCAGTCTCGTCATCGAGGATGAGGCGCGGCTCCAGGGCCTTCCGGCCTCGGTGCTCGCGCAGGCGCGCGCCGAGGCGCAGAGGCGGGGGCACGGCGGCTTTCTATTCACCCTGCAGGCCCCGAGCTATGTGCCAGTCATGACCTATGCCCAGGACCGCGCGCTGCGCCGGCAGCTCTACGAGGCCTATGTCACGAGGGCCTCGCAGGCCGCGGGCGGGCATTACGACAATACCGCCTTGGCCAACGAGATCCTGGTGCTGCGCCAAGAGGCGGCGGCACTCTTGGGCTACCCCCATTACGCCGCTTATTCACTGGCGACCAAGATGGCGCGGGATGAAGCCGAGGTCGAGACCTTTCTGATCGACCTTGCGCGCCGGGCGCGGCCGGCGGCCCTGAGGGAGCTTGCGGATCTGCAGGCCATGGCGCAGGCCGACGGGGTGACGCTGGAGGCCTGGGATACGGCCTATTATGGCGAGCGGCTGAAGGAGCGGCGCTACCAGTTCTCGGAGGAGGACCTGCGCCCGTACTTCCCCCTGCCGCGCGTGCTCGAGGGGCTTTTCACCCTCACCGAGCGCCTCTATGACGTCCGCATCCGCCAGCGCCAAGACATCGAGGTCTGGCACCCGGATGTACTCTTCTACGAAATCACGGATGCCAATGGCGCGCCGCGCGCGCAGTTCTACCTGGATCTCTACGCGCGCGAGCGTAAGCGCGGAGGGGCATGGATGGACGAGTGCTGCGTGCGCCAGAGCCGCCCGACGCCGAGCCTGCCGGTCGCCTATCTCACATGCAACTTCTCGGCGCCGGGCGCTGATCACCCCTCCTTGTTGCGTCACGACGAGGTCGAGACCCTGTTCCACGAGTTCGGCCATGGCCTGCACCACATGCTCACCCAGGTCGACGAGCCGGCGGTGTCGGGCATCAACGGCGTGCCCTGGGATGCGGTCGAGCTCCCCAGCCAGTTCATGGAAAACTTCTGCTGGGAGCGCGAGGTCATCGATCTCATCGCCGGCCACTATCGAACCGGCGCGCCGGTCCCCGCCGACCTCTTTGCGCGGTTGCGCTCGGCGCGCACCTTCCAGGCCGCGCTACAGATGCTGCGCCAAGTGGAGTTCGCGCTGTTCGATATCCGTCTGCATGCCGGTTTCGACCCGGCCGCCGGGTCCATCCATGCGCTGCTCGAGGCGGTGCGCGACGAGGTGGCGGTCCTGAAGCCGCCGGCCTTCAACCGCTTCGAGAACGGTTTCACCCATATCTTTGCCGGCGGCTACGCGGCGGGCTACTATAGTTACAAGTGGGCCGAGGTCTTGTCGGCCGACGCCTTCGGGCCCTTCGAGGAGCGCGGCGTGTTTGATCGCGCGACCGGCTTGGCGTTCCTCCATAACATCCTGGAGCGAGGAGGGGAGGCCGATCCGCGCGACCTGTTCGCGCGATTCCGGGGCCGCGCGCCGTGCATAGACGCGCTACTCAAACAGAGCGGACTTTACGAAACGGAGGAGAGCGCATGAGGCCTTGGATGGTTGCCGTGGGTGCGGTAGTGCTTGTGGGCGCGGCGCATGCCGCCACCTTGTATCGCTGGGTAGGCCCGCACGGGGTCGTCACCTATCAAAACACCCCCCCTCCATCGTCCGCCGCCCATGTGCGGGTGATACACACGCATAGTAACGTCTCGCCTTCGGCGATGCGCAAGGCGGTGAGCGCCATGCACCCCGTCGTTTTGTATAGGGCGCCGCATTGCGCGCCCTGCCGACAGGTGAGTGCCTATCTGCATCGTCGCCGGGTACCGTTTCGGGCGGTGGACGTGTCGCGTGGGCAATCGGCCCTGCAAGACATGAAGAGAAAGACGGGGTCGACGACCGTGCCCACGATCATGGTCGGCAAGCAGGTCCTGGTCGGCTACATCCCTTCGGCCTTGAAAAACGAACTCAAGGCCGCCGGCTACCTCAAGGGCTCCGGGGGCTAGCGGCACGCGGCCTGCTCGCCGCCCGCGTGCCGTGACGGCCGAGGGCGTAGATATCCATGAAGATCGCGACCTGGAACGTAAAT
>JAKBUS010000087.1 GCA_021841585.1 Pseudomonadota bacterium
GCCCCGTAGCCCCCCGGGTTCGCGCGCCGGACGGACTGGACTGTGGTGCGTTGCTTTGGTGTTTCTCGCTTAAAGAGGAGTGTCCGATTATGGTGAACGTGCAAGGACCATGGAGCCCGCTGCTTGGGCGTCTATCGCTCGGGGCGATCCCCGACAACCCCATTATCGCCGGGGCCTTCGTGTTCGCGGCCGTGATCGGGGGGGTGATCCTTGCCTACTTGACCTTCGGGCACAAGTGGGGATATCTGTGGCGCGAGTGGCTGACTACCGTCGATCACAAGAAGATCGGGGTCATGTACATCCTCATCGGGCTTGTGATGCTGTTTCGCGGCTTCATTGACGCCCTTATGATGCGCACCCAGCAGGTGCTTGCCTGCGGGCCGCATTCGCCAGGCTTCCTCGGGGCGGCGCACGGCTATCTCGTGCCCTATCACTTCGACCAGATCTACAGTGCGCATGGGACCATCATGATCCTGTTCGCCGCCACCCCAATCCTGGTCGGCCTCATGAACGTCATCGTGCCCTTGCAGATTGGTGCGCGCGATATGGCGTTCCCCTATCTCAATGCGCTGGGCCTGTGGCTTACGGCGGTGGGCGCGGCGCTCATTATGTTGTCGCTGTTTGTCGGCGATTTCTCGCATGCCGGCTGGGTCGGGCTCACGCCCCTGACCGAGTTGGCCTACAGCCCCGGCGTCGGTGTGGACTATTGGATGTGGGCCATCCAGATATCGAGTGTCGGCACGACCTTGGGCGCGGCCAATCTCATCGCCACCATTATCAAGATGCGTGCCCCGGGCATGACCTGGTCGCGGCTACCGATCTTTACCTGGACTGCGCTTAGCACCAATATCATTGCGCTCACCTCCTTTCCGGTTCTCGGTGTGGCGCTGGGCCTGCTCGGTGCCGACCGCTACTTCGGAACGCACTTCTTCACCGCCGGCCTTGGCGGCAATCTCATGCTGTATTCCGATCTGTTCTGGATCTGGGGCCACCCGGAGGTGTACTTCGTGATCCTGCCGGCGTTCGGCATGATGTCGGAGATCATCCCGACGTTTGCCGAGAAGCCGCTTTTTGGCTACGCCACCATGGTGGCAGCCAGTTTCGCCATCGCCGGGGTGTCCTGGTCGGTGTGGCTGCACCACTTTTTCACGATGGGTGCCGGGCCACAGGTCAATACCTTTTTCAGCATCGCCACCATGGTGGTCGGCATTCCGACGGGCGTGAAGGTGTTTAACTGGGCGTTCACTGTCTATCGTGGGCGCAGTCGTTTCGATACCCCCATGTTGTGGGCGGTGGGCGCGCTGTTCATGCTGCTCCTTGGGGGACTTACCGGCATGATGTTGGCGATGCCGCCTGTCAACTATAGCGTGCACAACAGCGTGTTCGTGGTGGCGCATTTCCACACTATGTTGATGGTGGTGATCTACGGCATCATGGGGGCCGTGACCTTCTGGTTCCCGAAGGTCTTTGGCTTTAAGTTGAATGAGGCCCTTGGCAAGCGCTTTTTCTGGACCTTCACCATCGGCACCATCATGGTGTTCATCCCCATGTATACCTCGGGTTTCCTGGGCATGACCCGGCGCTTGGATTATCTTTCCAATCCGGCCCTGCTGCCTTTCGAAATCGCCGAGGAGATTGGCATAGGGTTCTACACGGTGTCGATTTATTACTTCGTGCGCCAGCTCTATGTGAGTATCCGCGATCGCGCCACCACGCGCGTGGGCGCCGATGCCTGGGGGAGTGCACGCACGCTTGAGTGGCTGACGCCCTCGCCGGTGCCGTTCTACAACTATGCCGTAACCCCGCGCGTGCATGCTCGCGATGAGTTGGTGTGGCGCCGCGAGCAGGGGCTCGAGGGGGCGAAGATCGCTCACTACGAGGATATCCCCATGCCGAAGAACACCCCGGTACCGCTTGTCATCGGCGCGTTCGCGTTCGGCCTCGGCCTCGGGCTCGTGTGGCGGATATGGTGGCTCACCGACCTGTCGCTGCTGGCCATCATCCTGACGGTGATCATGCGCTCCTTTGTGAACGATACGGATTATATGGTGAAGGCAGGCCTCGTGCAGGAGACTGAACGGCGGCTTCGTGATAACGCCCCTGGGGCGTCACACGAGGATGGGGCCCGCGGTGGTATCGATGTGTTTCGCCCGCGCGAGTCGAACTCTTGAGTCGGGAAGCGGGCGAGCGGGCGATCATGGTTTGGCGGCAAGGGCGAGGATAGGCGATGGCGACGGCAAGCGGTGGCATGGATTCAACGGCTGACGGTCTCTGGGAGGCCCATTATCACCACGACGCGATAGCGACGCGTACGCTCGGTTTCTGGTTGTACTTGCTGAGCGACGCCATGATCTTCGCGGGCCTGTTTGCGGCCTACGGGGTGCTCAGTCATAGCTATAACGCCGCCGGGGGACCGACCCTGCATACGCTGGTGAATCCCCTGTCGGCCTACGGCGAGACCTTTGCGGTGCTGACGAGTGTGCTCGCCTATGGCGGCGCGATGGTGGCGCTCAAGCGCAACAATCGCACCGGGGTACTGGTTGGCTTGGGTGCGGCGTTTATTTTGGGTTCAGTCTTTCTGGGGCTTGAGGTGCAGGATTTCGCGCAGCTCTTTCACGCCGGTATCTACCCGCAAGATAGTGGTTACCTGTCGGCCTTTTTCGCGTTGGTCATGACCCATGGCCTGCACATGGCCTTCGGGCTTTTGTGGATGGCGGTGATGTTCGTGCAGGTGGGCACCCAGGGCTTTACCGACAAGACCGTCTACCGGCTTTTGAACCTAAAGCTCTTCTGGCACTTTCAGGCCGTCATCTGGGTGTTGGTGTTCATCTTTGTCGATCTGCGAGGAGTGCTGTGATGGCTCACGATGCCCATGATCCTTTGAAGCATCCCGAGGTCCAGCTGGCAAGTGGCCGGGCCTATGGGACGGCGTTTCTGATCGCCATCATTCTCATGACGGTAGCGCTTTATATCGCCCGCCACGCGGTGGACGCGCCCCACACCATGCTCGTACTGTCGGGCCTCGCGGGGCTTGTGGTGGCCGTCCAATTGGTGTTGTTGCTGCATCTCAACTTGTCGTCGACCCAGCGCTGGACGACCGTGTCCTTCGTGCTGGCCTTTCCGCTTTTTGTGATCGCGGTGGGCCTTAGTATGTGGATGTTCCACTCTCTGGATGCGCGCACCATGCTGATGGGGCTCATGCATTAGAGGGTCAGGCCGTACCCTGGGGTCTGTGGCTGGGCGCAACGCGAGCGGCTGGGGTGTTGGTTTTCCTACCCCTCTTGCGGTATTGTCCGCGTGCAGCCCCGGTGGGCCGATGAGGAGGATATGGAACATAAAAATTCCGAGCACCATGTGGTGCAGGGCGAGGTCACGACCGCGGTCCGCGTAGCCAATGTATTCATCGCGGGGCTCATTTTCGCAGCCATAGCCGCCGGGATATGGCGCGGCACCACATCGGTGGCGCTGGGACGTGAGGCCTGGGTACAGGCGCTTATGCTCACCCAGGTGCTGTTTGCCATCGCGATCATTTTGTTGGGCAGCCTCGTCGAGGGCTTCGGGTTCGGCCTATCGCTGGGGACCCGCTGGCCGTATACCCGCAATATCCTGACGCTTTTGGTGCGCGGCGACCCGGAGGCGGCCCATAGGGTGGTGGCGACGACGCTCGGCCTGATCGGGGTGGCGCTCGTGGTCCTGCATCCCGATGCCGCGACCATCACCGGGCTTGCCCTGATCGTGGCCACCGCGCTCTTTGGCATGGGCACCTTGCATGTGCTGGCGGGCCGGGCACCGGCGTTCGTGCATGGCACGCATGGGCTTTTGGCCTACAGCGTGCTTGTATCCTATCTCGTGGGCCTGCGTTACCCGGACATCCATTTCCTGCAGTATCTCGATACCAACATCGCCCTGCACGCGGTGTTTCTGGCGATCTTCCTCGGGGGCATGACCACCGGCCAGCGGGGCTTTGGGCAACCGATCGAGCCATTCGTTGCGCCCAAGCGGGCCTCGCAGTGGACCGTCGCCGTGCATATCTTCGCGGCGTTGTTGGTGGTGGGCACGCTTGGCTGGATGATGCCCGCCTACCCGGTGGCGTTTTATCTCGCGGTCGCGCAATTTGCGGTCGGGTTCCTGCTGTTTCACGGTGTGAACCTGCGCCCCAAGGCCCCGGGCGCGATCGTGGTGTTCCATCAGGCGATGGTGCTCGCCATCACTTTGGCGATCGTATTGAACGCGTAGGGCTCGCGACGGACGCAGGCAGCCGGCAGGAGAACTCATGACAGCAAAGGTAGTGAAGGGGCCGGTGGCGCCGGGCGCGGTCGCGGGCGCGGGCGCGATGGCGGTGTTGCGCGACCTGTTGGTGCTCGCCAAGGCGCGCGTGGTGTCGCTGCTGGTGTTTACAGGGGCGGTCGGGGCGGTGCTGGCGCCGGGCTTCTCGCAGCATCTCCTGGGCGCCGCCGCCGGCCTCTTGGGGATCGCGCTTGCCGGGGGGGCTGGTGGCGTCATCAATCAGCTGATCGAGCCGTCTTTGGATCAGCACATGCGCCGTACCCGCCGGCGGCCACTGGCCGTCGGCCGGATCTCGCGACGCCACGCGGTGCTGTTCGCCGCCGTCCTGTTTGTGGCATCCGTGCTCGTACTGCTGTTTGCGACCAATCTCTGGACGCTCGCCTTTACGCTCATCGGCACCCTCGGATATGGGGTGATCTATACGGTCTACTTAAAGCCCAACACCCCGTGGAACATCGTATGGGGTGGGATTGGTGGGGCCCTGCCGCCGATCATAGGCTGGACCGCCGCCGGTGGCGCGCCCGACGCCCTGCTGCCCTGGAGCCTCGTGATGCTGGTGTCGGTGTGGACCCCGGCGCACTTTTGGCCGCTTGCGATCTGTTGCCGCGAGGACTATGCGAAGGCGTGCATCCCGATGCTGCCGGTGACGCATGGCGTCGACCGCACGCGCCGCGAGATCGTGAATTACGCCATCGCCACGCTCATTGTGAGCCTGATCCCGGTGATCGCTAACCAGAACCTGCTGTATGCGGTGGCGGCCGCGGGTCTCGGGCTTTATTACCTCGGCATGACCCTGAAATTGCGGCGGATGCCGGTGGGTGATGACATGGACCGCTATGCGCGGCGCGTGTTTCAGGTCTCGATCAGCTATCTGTTCGCCTTGTTCACCCTGCTTGTCATCGGCCATTACATGGGCCCGAGTGATGTCGTGCGCTCAGCGGCCGCCATGGTGCGCGCGTCCGGCCACCGCCTCCTAGGCTAGGGGCGACGCGGACGGTGGGGGGCGCTGCCTCACGGACGCGCCTTAAAGTGCGGGTACACGCTTTTGACCGGCAGGGCGTTGATCCAATCCCAGGAATTGCCGAGATACATCGTGCCGCCGACGATGGTCGGGCTTACGATCCCAAAACGCCCGCCGACATAATGGTGGCCCAGGACCCGCCCGGTCTTGGGATTCAGCGCATAGACATTGGGGCCTGTCGAGATATAGAGGACGCCTTGGTAATAAGTGGGCGCGCTGCGGCCGGCACCCGCGGGGCCGGCGTTTGGTACATGCCAGGTCCACGCTACGCGGCCGGTGTGGACGTTGATCGCCTGGTAGTCGGAGGTCACCGGCGAGCCTACGTAGATCATGCCGTGGATGATCATAGGGACCCCACCCTTGAAGGCCGGGACCTTGGGGCCACGTCCCATGTCGTGGGTCCACAGGACCCGTCCGCTGCGGGCGTTATAGGCGCGCACGATGGTGGCCAGCGTTGAGTGGCCGTCTATCATGCGCGGATCGGCCACCGCGTCCATGACGACGATGCCATGATGGACCGCCGGCGAGACGTCACCCATGCCGGTATTGGCGGCCCCCGGGATGCTGGCCTTCCACAGGACCCGTCCGCTGCGGGCCGCCAGCGCGTAGAGGTCGGGGACTACGGACATGGATACGAATAGGCGGTGATGCCAGACCGCCGGGCTCGACATATTGGCAATCCCGCCGACGTGCGTCACCCAGCGCTTATGGCCGGTACGCGCGCTGATGGCGTAGATATTGCCGTCTCCGGTACTGATGTAGAGCGACTTATAGGCGTAGGCCGGTGTAGGCATGGCGTCGCCGGCGGTGGGGAAGTACCACAAAAGCTTGCCGTTGTGGGCGTTCAGGCAGTAGACCCCGTTATAACTGATGTCCTTGCCGCGCCCGGCGGCCTTGGGGTCGTGGGCATAGCGGATGACGTTCGCAAAATTGAACGACACGCTACCTGCCGATAGATAGACGCGGTTGGCATCCACGAGCGGATTGCCCATGAGATTGTTGCCCACCGGGCTCGCCCGCCAGATCAGATGCCCGGTGCGGGCATTGACCGCGTAGGCGAAGGTGTCATCGCTCTCCGCGTACACGACACCCCCGACCACTGACACCCCCAGGGCGTTGCCATAGGACTGGGTCTGCACCGGCAAGGCCTCTTTCAGTCCGTAGATGCGCGCCCCGAACGGCCGCTTGTCGGTGAGCGGCCAGGCGCGCGCCTCGGGAAAATTCCAGGACACGCCGTTGCGGATCCACGCCGGCGCGTGTGCGGATACGGCGAACGCGGCGTTATGATTCGGGCCGCCGTAGGCATGGGTCCAGCGCTTGGGTCCCACGCGGTCGGCGGGGGCCGGCGTATTGCGCGGGAAATAAACGGTCGCGAATGGGCCAAAGGGGTCCAGGGGATTGTTGCCGGGGTCGCGCGGGACGCTCAGGGGCGCGGCCTGCGCGGCGGATGCGACGGCAAGGGCGACCAGGGTGGGGGCGAATCGAAGGTGGCGTATCGGCATGGGCGGGCTCCTTTGAGGTCGGCGGAAGGGGTGCGCGTGGCGCGGCCCTTCGATGAACAGACCAGTACGGACGGCGAATTGTTCCCAGACCGGGGCCCATCCATGATGAGCCGCCGGGAATGGGCACCTCTGTCGGACGACCGATGGTGTTCAAGGGTTGGCGCCGATCGGTGCGCCATGTCGCGCCCCTCGCGCTGACCGCCAAGCCCTTTAGTCTAGGGGACTAACTAGGCGATCCGATGGTTCCGGGTGGCGCACGCCCCTTTGGTATGTATTGACCCGTCAACGAGCGGCGTGCGGTTTTCTTACGTCTTTTCCCTAAGCCGTCAGGCGAATATCGCAATCGGCCGATGGTTTGGCG
>JAKBUS010000088.1 GCA_021841585.1 Pseudomonadota bacterium
GCTCTATCCATTGAGCTACGGGCGCCTCGTTCCTGTTGGTCGGGGTAGAGGGATTCGAACCCCCGACACCCTGCTCCCAAAGCAGGTGCGCTACCAGGCTGCGCTATACCCCGAGCATGCCTTCGCTAGATCTGGCGAAGGGCCAAAAATATACGCAAAGCGGCCGGCTTCGTCAATGATTGCGTTATGATGCCGGTATGTGCCATGGGCCCATGATTGCGGCTTGGCCGGGTCCGCGGGTCATGGGATGATAGGGCTTTCCTCTGGATGACCTCTATGACAGCGCGCCTCATCGACGGCAAACAAATCGCCGCGTCTCTCCTCGCCGATATCAAGGAGCGGGTCGATGAACGTGAGCGCCATGGCCTGCGTCGCCCGAGCCTGGCGGTCATCCTGATCGGTGACGACCCGGCATCCGCCATTTATGTCCGCAACAAGACCGAGGCCTGCAGGCGCGTCGGCGTGACATCCGTCCCGCATGTCTTGAAGACCGCCCCGAGCGAGACCGAACTCCTTGCGCTCATTACGCGGCTAAATGAGGATGAGGGCATCGATGGCATCCTGTTGCAGCTGCCGTTGCCCGCCCCTTTGCGGCCGGAGCTTTTCATAGAGCGCATTCTGCCAACCAAGGATGTCGACGGATTCCACCCCTACAACATGGGCCGCCTCGCGGTGCGTCGCCCGGCCTTGCGGCCGTGCACGCCGGCCGGCGTGATGACGCTCCTCAACCATACGGGCGTCCCGCTCCGTGGACTTCATGCGGTCGTCGTCGGGGCCTCAAACCACGTAGGGCGACCGATGGGTCTTGAGCTCTTGCTCGCCGGGTGCACGGTAACGACCTGTCACCGGTTCACCAATGGCCTGCGTGGGCATGTCGAGGGGGCCGACATCCTGGTCGCGGCGGCCGGCAAGCCGCATCTCATACCTGGGGATTGGATCAAGGAGGGCGCAATCGTGATCGACATCGGCATGAACCGCTTGGCGAACGGGCATCTGGTGGGCGACATCGATTTCAAGGAGGCAGAAAAACGAGCAGGGTGGATCACGCCGGTGCCTGGTGGGGTAGGACCGATGACGGTCGCCACCCTGCTCGCCAACACGCTCGCGGCCGCCACGCTCCGGTCTTCGTCATGAAGCCGGAGTGAGCGGCCGGAGGTGCCGCGCGTCGGGCTTTTCGAAAGCCCCCCGGCGCGCGGTTATCAGACTACTGGCTGGAGCTGCTCTTCTTCGTGGTCGAAGACGACCCCGACTTCATCGACGACATGCCGCTGGTCGAGGAAGTGGTGGCCGCTGGCGCCGCCGAACCGCTGGTCTTCGATGAGCTGGTGCTGGGGCTCGTGGCCGCGCCAGTGCTGGACGACGAGCTGGCGGGTTTGGCGGTCGTCGACGAGGCACTGGTGTTGGCGGCCTTATGGCAGCCGGCTAGCGCGAAAAGGACGGCCGAGGCAAGGATCAATTTCTTCATTATGATCTCCGGTACATTGGGGGTTTAACGGAGCACACGCTCCACGGGCCCATTATATCCAATGTAGGGGCCGCCGAGTGCAAGAGATTTTTTTGAGGGCCCCTACATCCGGGGATTTCCGCGCGATTATGCCCCAAAACTCGGATGACCGACCCGTTTGCGCCTACGCGCGGTAGCGATCTCGCAGATAAGGCAGCACCCAGGGGCGCAGCCGCTCGCGGACAGCGGGCTCGAGATGACGAAAGGAGCGTACCAGGCCGCGGCACGACGCGGCCCCGCAGGCGCACGGAAATCCCGGAAAATCCGCCTCGTCTATGGCGCAGGAATAGTCCCAAGTGATCTCCTCGTGGGCGGCGATATCGCGCAAGGCCTTGAGCGCCAGGCCGTCGGCGAAGCCCGCGTTCGGTGCGCACGAATGGTTCACGAAATCGTCGGCCGCGCCCGAGGGGCCGAGATACAGGTCGTCTGCCACCTGCAGGTGGTAGTCCGCGAAATCGACCTGCGCACGTGACAAAAGCGGCCCGCCAAAACGGATCAGCGTGGTGCCCGCGGCGATGGATTCGCCAGCGAACACCCCACGCCCATGCTGCGGACTCTCGCGAATGTAGATCATGGCAGCGGCCCCCTCCCCCCTCATGCTACACTTGCCCCCATGCGCGCCTACCTCGAGCTTATGCGTCATATCCTCGACCACGGAGTCGCCAAAGACGACCGGACCGGGACCGGGACCTTGAGTGTGTTCGGATACCAGATGCGCTTTGCGCTCGCCGAGGGCTTCCCTCTCGTCACGACCAAGCGCCTCCATCTGCGCTCCATCATCCACGAGCTTCTGTGGTTCCTCAAGGGGGATACCAACATTCATTACCTGCATGAGCAGGGGGTCCATATCTGGGATGAATGGGCGGACGCCAATGGCGATCTGGGGCCCGTCTATGGCGCCCAGTGGCGCTCATGGCCGGCGCCGGATGGCGGGACCATCGACCAGATTCGCGACGTCGTCGAGGCGATCCGGCGCGATCCCGACTCCCGGCGGCTGGTGGTGTCGGCGTGGAATGTGGCGGCCTTGCCGCGGATGCGGCTTGCCCCCTGTCACGCGCTCTTCCAGTTCTATGTCGCTGACGGCCGCCTTTCCTGTCAGCTCTACCAGCGCAGCGCCGACGTCTTTCTCGGCGTGCCGTTCAATATCGCCTCCTACGCGCTCCTGACACACATGGTGGCGCAGGTCACCGGGCTTCAGGTCGGCGATTTCATTCATACGCTGGGTGATGCGCATCTCTATCGCAACCATATCGATCAGGCGCGCGAACAGCTGACGCGCGCGCCGCGCCCGCGCCCGCGGCTTGTACTGAACCCCGATGTCACCGATCTCTTCGCGTTTCGCTTCGAGGATATCGAGATCCGCGACTACGATCCCCATCCGCCCATCAAGGCCCCGGTCGCGGTATGAGGCTAGCACTTCTCGCAGCGGTCGCGCGTAATGGCACCATCGGTCGCGACAATCGCCTCCCCTGGCACCTGCCGGACGACCTGCGCCGTTTCCGAATGCTGACGCTAGGCAAGACCGTCATCATGGGCCGCAAAACGCACGAATCCCTGCCTGGCGCCCTGCCGGGCCGGCACAGTGTCATTGTGACGCGCGATAGCGGCTATGAGGCCGCAAGGGAGGACGTGGAGGTCGCAGCGTCCCTGGAGGATGCCTTGGGGCGGGCACGCTCCACGGAGGTGTTCATCATTGGGGGGGCGAGCCTCTATGAGCAAACCCTGGCGCTTGCTGATCGCCTGTACCTGACCGAGATCGACGCCGATGTGGCCGGCGATGCCTTTTTCCCCCGGTATGATCGCGCGGAGTGGGAGACGCTCGCCGACGAGGCGCACCGCGCCGACGACCGCCACTCGCACGCCTTCCACTTTCTGACCCTCGAGCGGCGCACCCGCCCATAGGGAGGCGGTTTAGGCGATCGCCCCCATCAGTTGTTCGGCGAGCGCGCGCTGCGCGGGGTTGCCTTCCGCGCGCACCTCTTCGAGTATCCCGTGCGCGCCGTCCTTGTCCCCCATGTCGATATAGACGCGTGCCAGATCGAGTTTGGTGTCGACGGCATGCCCGTCCGGCGTGTCGGCCTCGAGCACCAGATCGCCCTCCTCCGCCTCGCCGCGCACCGGTTCAAACGATATATCGCCTCCAAAAAGCGAATCGGTGGTCTGCCTGCTGTTCGCGGCAGTCCGCAAATCCAGATCACCGGCCGCCAGGTCGTGCGTATCGTCTTCGTCGAAGCGGATGGCGAACTCATCGGCGCCCCCTTCCGCGGCCTCCCCGTTCAGTTTGGCGGCGGGCTCCAGGGAATGATCCCAATGAAAATCGACGGATTCGGCTTGCGCATCCTCAGCCGATGACGCGTCCGGAAGGCGCTGTCCGGGGTCTTCTGCGAGTTCCGAGGGGCGTCCCAGGTCGAGAGAAAAGTCCAAGCTGCCATTGTCCTTGAGTCCCGATCCAGACCCCTTCCGGTCGCCGATGATGGGCTCGTTCGGCGAGGGCTCGGGGGTCAGGACATCGTCATTCAGGGACCAGTCCAGGGATCCCTCCTCGTCCTCGAGGCCCGTCGATGCCGCTCGGGGCGCGGACACCTCCGCGAGTTCGCGGGCTACGGCGGCAAAATCGATGCGATCCGAAATCCCGGCGCCGGACGCCGGCTCGTCGTCGCCCGCCACCGGACCCGCGCCAACCTGCGGGTTGCGCACATTGCCCTTGAAGAGCGGATTGGCCGGATCAAGTTTACGCCCCAACTCCTCGACCTTTTGCCATGCCGGCCCGCGCCCCTCGGAGGCCGCATAGATCTCCTCGGCGACGATCTCGAAGGTCTTCTTGTCGCGACGCTGGAGGTAGATCTCGAGCAGCTTCAGCTTCAGCTCGAGGCGCGCCGGCTCCTTGGCGGCAGCCTCCCGCAGGATCTCCTCGGCCTGTTCGTCACGCCCATAGGCGAGATAGACATCCGCCTCCGCGAGGGGATCGACCTCGTCGGTGTGCAGGGCGCCCCCGGCGTTACCCTGACTGAATTCGCTCAGAAACGATACGTCCGGGGTCTTTGGCAACCCGGCCGTATCGGGCATCTGCCCCTCCGAGCTCAGTCCGCCCCCCGACAGGATACTCTCTTCAAATTCCGCCATGCTCTGCCGGCGCCGGCGAATCGCCAGGAGTCCGCCACCCAGGACGATCACCAACAAGGCCCCCAGGATCGGGGTACGTTCCGAGGTCAGCAGGGTCGACAGGAACGACGGCGCGGGCGCCAGCGGCGGCAGCGGCCTGACCGGTGCCACCCGGCGCACGGGCTGGGTCGGGTGAGGCTTGACCGTGGCGGCATCGTGCATAACGAGCGCGGCAGGCGCCACGACATGCTTGACGGCCGTCGGAACGGTCTTGGCGATGGTGCCGGCGGCCGCCGCCGGCGCATGCGCCGCGCGGGCTGCCGCTTGCCGTTCCAACAAGGCCAGCTCCTGGTCTTCCAGGGTCATGAGGCGCCGCGTCTTCTGCAGCTCCTTTTTCAGGCGCTGCACGCGGCGTTCAAAGGATGCCGAACCACTCGCCCTTCCGCCCCCGCCGGCCCCGGTGGCGGTGGTCAGCCGCGCGGCCTCAATACGCAAAGGCCGCCGCGCGGCCGGCAGCAGGCGCGCCCGCGTCAGCGTTCCGGCGACGCCGGCACTCGCCCCGACGGCGGTCGCCGGGTTCTGCGCAAGGCGGTTCTTGTAGCGCTGCCATGCCTGATCCTGGGAGGCGAGCCAGACCGTGGCATGATGCGCGCTCAGTGCGCGGATCTCCTGCGTCGTGGGGATTCTCAGCACCGATCCCGCGCGCAAGTCGTTCACGTTCTTATGAAAGAACGCCGCCGGATTGGTGCGCAGAAAGGCCTCCAGGGCCTGCGGCATGGTGCCGGCATGAGGCGCCGTGCGTGCCGCCACCGCCCACAATGTCTCTCCGGGACGGATGACGGTGGTGGCCGGGTGTCGCGACCGCGAGCGCGGTAGCCGCATCGGTGTCGGGGCCGCGGCCTCCGAGACAATCGGCCGGGCCTGCGGCATCGACCGGCCCTGCTGCACCAACGTGATCCCGCTTGTCGGGTTCAGGAGCGCGGTATACATATGCATCAGCGAGCCGCCCGACCAACGCACGTGCAGTAGGAAATGCAGGAACGGCTCATTGATCGGCTGGCGGCTACGCAGCAGGATCTCATAGCCGCTTCCGACGCGTTGGATGCGACAGTGGATCGCGCGCAGGGCCCGCGATTTGCGTAGCCCGGCGGCTGTGAAGTCGGCGCTGGAGGCAAGCGCCACATGCACGGAGTGACGCTCGCCGCGGTGCAGCGACAAAAGCGGGATCTCGGCGCGCAGCGGTTGCCCGAGGTTCGAGGTGACGGCAAGTGGCCCCAGGCCCAGGGCCTGTGCGAACGGCGCATAGAATAGCGCGGTCGCCCAAAGGATGGGGGCCATTCTCGACCGATGTTTGCGATTCTTCGCCATTACGCCTGCTCCTGGAGGTCCATTTTGTCCCCCGAGATTTCATAAATTTCGGGGGTGTTCTTGAGAAACCCCTCGAAGTGGTCCTTCCGACTATAGACTATAAAAACGTTGCTACCAAACGTTCGGCGATCTGTATGCTGTTCAAAGCCGCGCCCTTGCGCAGATTGTCCGACACCACCCACAGATCCAGTCCGCGCGGGTGCGACAGGTCCTCGCGGATGCGCCCCACGAACACCGGATCGCGTCCTGCAGATTCGGTGACCGCGGTCGGATAGCCGCCTGGCCGGCGCTCGTCCAGGACCACCACCCCGGGGGCCTTTTCGAGCAGCGCGCGGGCCGCGGCCGCCGTCAGTTTCTCGCGGGTCTCGATGTGTAGGGCCTCGGAATGGCCATATAGCACCGGTACCCGCGCGGTCGTGGGGTTCACGCGGATCGATGGGTCGCCCATGATCTTGTTCGTCTCCCACACCATCTTCATCTCTTCCTTGGTATAGCCATTCTCAAGAAATACATCAATATGGGGCAGCACGTTGAAGGCGATGGGCTTAGGATAGACCTTGCTGGTCACGGGTTCGCCCGCGAGCATCGCCCGCGACTGCACCGATAGCTCCTCCAGGGCCTCCTTCCCGGTGCCCGATACCGACTGATAAGTACAGACGTTGATGCGCTCGATGCCGGCCGCGTCATAAAGCGGCTTCAAGGCCACCACCATCTGGATGGTCGAGCAGTTGGGGTTGGCGATGATCCCGCGCGCCTTGTAGCGGGCGATGTCCTGCGGGTTGACCTCGGGCACCACCAGCGGGATATCGTCGTCGTAGCGGAAATGGGCGGTATTGTCGATGACCACGCAGCCAGCGGCCGCCGCCTTGGGGGCGTAGATCGCGGAGATATCCCCGCCGGCCGAAAACAGGCCGATCTGCACCTTGCTGAAATCGAAGGTCGCGAGGTCGAGCACGGTAAGCTCCTTATCGCCCGACCGCACCTTGGCCCCGGCCGACCGTTGCGAGGCCAATGCATAGAGATGGCGTACCGGAAACTTGCGTTCCGCGAGCATCGCCAGCATGACCTCGCCGACCGCTCCGGTCGCCCCCACCACCGCGACATCGAAAGTTTGCGTC
>JAKBUS010000024.1 GCA_021841585.1 Pseudomonadota bacterium
CGGTGACAACGTCCGGCTCACGATCAAGCTCATCAGTCCGATCGCCATGGAGGAAGGCCTGCGGTTCGCCATCCGTGAGGGCGGCCGTACGGTGGGTGCGGGCGTGGTGTCGAAGATACTTGAGTAGGGACCATGGCTAACCAAAAGATCAGAATTCGTCTCAAGGCCTTCGATCACAGACTTATTGATCGCTCGGCTTCGGAAATTGTTGATACCGCGAAACGGACCGGCGCCATCGTCAAGGGCCCGATCCCGCTGCCGACCAAGATCGAGCGGTACACCCTGTTGCGTTCACCGCACGTGGATAAGAGCTCGCGTGATCAGTTCGAGATTCGTACGCATAAGCGGATCATGGACATCATCGAGCCTACGGAGAAGACGGTGGACGCGCTTCTCAAGCTAAATCTTGCGGCCGGCGTGGACGTCGAGATCAAGGTGAGTTAGGAGCGGTCATGGCACTCGGAATAGTGGGTAAGAAGATTGGCATGAGCCGCGTGTTCGCCGCTGATGGCACGGTTGCGCCGGTGACGGTTGTGGCCGTCGAGCGCAATCATGTGGCACAGATCAAGGACGTGGCGACCGACGGCTACCGCGCGGTGCAGATCGCCGCGGGGACGCGGAGGCCTTCGCGGGTCACCAAGGCCCAGGCGGGGCATTTCGCCAAGGCGAAGATCGAGCCGGCGGCAAGTCTGTGGGAGTTTCGCCTGGCAGCGGACGAAGGCCAGGGCCTGGAGGTTGGCGCGGAGGTGCGCGTCGATATCTTTGCCGAAGGCCAGAAGGTCGACGTGCAGGGCACAACCATTGGTAAGGGCTTTGCCGGTGTCATCAAGCGCCATCACTTTGGTGGCGGGCGGGCATCGCACGGTAACTCGTTGTCGCACCGCGCGCCCGGCTCCATCGGCCAGCGTCAGACCCCGGGGCGGGTGTTTCCCGGCAAGAAGATGGCGGGTCACTTGGGCGCCAAGATCCGCACGCAGCAAAACCTCGTGGTGGTGCGTGTGGACGCCGAGCGCAACTTGCTACTGATTCGCGGCGCGGTCCCCGGATCAGCGGGCTCGGATGTGGTGGTGCGGCCGGCCGTGAAGGCCGCTAAGACGGAGGCCAAGCAATCATGAAGATGACAGTGGTAAAGGCCTCTGGCGGCACCGGGGAAATGGAGATTTCGGATGAGGCCTTCGGGGTGCCCTTCAAGGAGCATCTTGTGCATCAGATCGTCGTCGCCTATCAGGCCGGCGGGCGTGCCGGCACGCGCGGGCAAAAGAACCGCGCGGCGGTGAGCGGCAGCACGCGCAAGCCCTGGGCGCAGAAGGGCGGCGGGCGCGCGCGCGCGGGCAATATCCGCAGTCCGATATGGCGCGGCGGCGGCAAGACCTTCCCGGCCACGACGCAGGATTTTAGTCAGAAGGTGAACAAGAAGATGCGGCGCGCGGCGCTGCGTTCGATCATGTCGGAACTGATCCGCCAGGATCGGCTGATCACCGTAGACGAGATACAGGCGGCCTCCAAGACCAAGGAGCTGCTGGCGCGCCTGGCGGCGTTTGGTATCAGTGGGCGGTCACCGGACGTGCTGATCGTGGCGGAGACCGCGGTTGATGGCCTTGCGCTTGCGGCACGCAATCTGTACCGGGTCGCGGTGCGGGCGAGCGACCGCGTGGATCCGGTATCGTTGATCGCGCACGACAAGGTGCTCATGACCGTCGGGGCCGTGAGGAAGCTTGAGGAGATGCTGGCATGACGGGCGATATTTACGGAGTTTTGCTCGCGCCGCACGTCTCGGAGAAGGCAACGCGGCTCGCGGAAAAGCATCGGCAGTTTGTGTTTCGCGTGCGCAAGGATGCCACTAAGGCCTCGGTGAAGGCGGCCGTTGAGAAGTTCTTTAAGGTCGAGGTGGCGGATGTGCGTGTGACGGTCTTGAAGGGTAAGGCCAAGGGGGGCAAGACCCCCGGGCGGCGATCGGACGTGAAGAAGGCCTACGTGGCCTTGAAGCCCGGTTTTGATATTCAGTTCGGGACGGGGCAATAGGGGGAAGCATGCCAGTCGTCAAGGTAAGACCCACGTCGGCGGGACGTCGCGGCCTCGTCAAGGTAGTGCACCCGAACCTCCATAAGGGCGCGCCCTATGCCGGGCTCGTGGAGAAGAAGGCTAAGATCGATGGCCGCAATAACAGCGGCCGGGTATCCGTGCGTCACCGTGGTGGCGCCCACAAGCGGCATTACCGGTTGATCGATTTCAGGCGCGACAAGGACGGGATCGCGGCGCGCGTCGAGCGCCTGGAGTACGACCCGAATCGTAGCGCGCATATCGCGCTCATGCTCTATGCGGACGGCGAACGGCGTTACGTGATTGCGGCGAAGGGTCTGGAAGTCGGTCAGGAGATTTTGTCGGGCAGTGATGCGCCGATACGGGCCGGCAACTGTCTGCCGTTGCGCAATATTCCGGTGGGTACGACCGTGCACTGCGTCGAGCTCAAGGTTGGGCGCGGTGCGCAGATCGGGCGGTCCGCCGGGGCGTCTTTGCAGTATGTCGCGCGCGAGGGGGATTACGCGCAGCTCAGGCTGCGGTCCGGCGAGGTCCGCAAGGTCCACGTGGAGTGCCGGGCGACGATCGGCGAGGTCGGCAACGGCGAACATTCCTTGCGCAAGCTCGGCAAGGCCGGCGCGTCGCGCTGGCGTGGTATCCGGCCGACCGTGCGCGGTGTGGCCATGAACCCGGTCGATCACCCGCATGGTGGCGGCGAGGGGCGGACGTCCGGCGGGCGGCATCCGGTGAGCCCGTGGGGCACGCCGACCAAGGGATATAGGACACGAGTCAACAAGCGGACCGACGGCATGATTGTGCGTCGCCGGTACCAGAAGTAACTGAAAAGTGTGAGGGCGCACCGTGCCACGTTCGATTAAGAAGGGACCGTTTCTCGACGACCATCTGGCCAAGAAAGTCGGTGAGGCGCAGAGGACCGGGAACAAGAAGCCGATCAAGACCTGGTCGCGCCGCTCGACGATCATGCCGGACTTTATCGGGCTTACGATCGCCGTGCATAACGGGCGCCAGCACGTCCCCGTGCTGATCTCGGACAATATGGTCGGACATAAGCTGGGCGAGTTCGCGGCCACGCGCACCTTCAAGGGCCATACCGCGGACAAGAAGGCATCCGGAGGTTGATGATGGCGACCAAGGCAGTGTTGAAGAACGTGCATGTGTCGCCGCAGAAGGGGCGATTGGTGGCGGATCTCGTACGGGGCCTGCCGGTAGGGCGGGCGCTCGAGGTGCTGGCGTTCAGCCCCAAGAAGGCGGCGCGCATCGTGAAAAAGGTCCTGGAGTCGGCGATTGCCAATGCCGAGAACAACGAGGGCGCGGACGTCGACGAGCTCAAGATCTCGGAGATCCAGATCGACGGGGCGTCGTCGATGAAGCGCTTTCATGCCCGCGCGAAGGGCCGCGGGGCGCGGATTTTAAAGCGCACCAGCCACATCAGCGTCACGGTCGCAGCGAGCGGGGGAAATTGAGATGGGGCAAAAGATCAATCCGATCGGAATGCGGCTTGGGATCGTCAAGGATTGGACGGCGAAGTGGTACGCGCATCGTGGGGCGTATGCCGCCAACATTCGCGCCGACGTGGAGCTGCGCGCATGGCTGAAGGCCAAGCTTTCGCATGCCGCGGTGAGCTCGATCATCATTCAGCGCCCGGCGCAGAGCGTGACGATCACCATTCGCACAGCGCGGCCGGGGATCGTGATCGGCAAGAAGGGTGAGGACATCGAGCGCATGCGTCAGGAGCTCGCGAAGCTCGCCGGCGTGCCCGTGCAGCTGAATGTCGAGGAGATCCGCAAGCCGGAGCTCGATGCGGCTTTAGTTGCGGAGAATATCGCGCAGCAGCTAGAAAAGCGCATCATGTTCCGCCGCGCCATGAAGCGTTCGGTGACCAATGCCATGCGGCTTGGGGCGCTGGGCGTGAAGATCATGTGCGCCGGGCGCCTGAACGGCGCCGAGATCGCCCGCACGGAGTGGTATCGCGAAGGACGCGTGCCTCTTCATACGCTGCGCGCGGATATCGACTATGGGGTCGCCGAGGCGCATACGACGTATGGCGTGATCGGCATCAAGGTGTGGATCTTCAAGGGTGAGATCTACGGGCAGATGAACCCCGCGGACGCGGAGACGGAGGGGAAGAAGGCCACGGCCTGATTCCAGTGAACGCATGCTGCAGCCAAAGAGAACGAAGTTTCGCAAGCAACACAAGGGCCGCAACCGCGGACTGGCCTCGCGCGGAAACAAGGTAAGTTTCGGGGAGTTCGGGCTGAAGGCCTTGGGTCGCGGACGTCTGACGTCACGGCAGATCGAGGCTGCGCGCCGGGCGCTTACGCGCTCCATCAAGCGCGGCGGCCGGGTATGGATCCGCGTGTTTCCCGACAAGCCAATCTCGAAGAAGCCGCTCGAGGTGCGCATGGGTAAAGGAAAGGGCAACCCCGAGTACTGGGTCGCGCTGATCCAGCCCGGCAAGGTGCTCTACGAGATGGAAGGGGTGAGTGAGGCTGTGGCGCGCGATGCGTTTCGCTTGGCGGCCGCGAAGTTGCCGGTGCAGACCGCGTTTGTGGCGCGGCAAGTGGCCTAAAGAGAGGCGGTTATGGATCTGAAAGAAATGCGCGCGGCATCGGTCGAGGATCAGCGCAAGGAGCTTGAGGCCTTGCGTGAGAAGCAGTTTACGTTGCGCATGCAGAGCGCCACGGGGCAGATCCGGAACGTAAGCGAGATCGCGAAGGTGCGCCGGGATATCGCGCGGATATTGACGGTTATGCAGCAAGCGGGGAGCCGATAGGCGATGACGGATACGACAGTAGAGAAGTCCGCCCGTACGGCGACCGGCCGGGTGACGAGCAGCAAGATGGACAAGACGATCACGGTGTTGATCGAGCGGCGCACGCCGCACCCGGTGTATGGGAAGTTCGTGCGCCGGAGCACCAAACTGCATGCGCACGATGAGAATAACGAGGGTCGTGAAGGCGATCTGGTCTTGGTGGAGCAGTGTCGTCCGCTGTCGAAGACCAAGACGTGGCGGCTCGTGCGGGTGTTGGACCGCCCCGCCGTCGTATAGGGCCTTTGGGGCCGGGTAAATCGATGTTATGATGGCGGGCTACGCAGTGCGCGCCTAACGGAAGGAACATCATGATTCAGATGCAAAGCGTGCTGTCCGTCGCGGACAATAGTGGCGCCAAAAAGGTGCAGTGCATAAAGGTCCTCGGCGGCTCGAAGCGCCGTTATGCGGGCATCGGCGATATCATCAAGATCAGCATCAAGGAAGCGGTCCCGCGCGGGCGCGTGAAGAAGGGCGACGTCTACGACGCCGTGATCGTGCGCACGAAGGTCGGCGTACGGCGGGCCGATGGTTCGGTGGTGCGTTTTGACAGCAATGCGGCGGTGCTTTTGAACCCCCAGCATCAGCCGGTCGGCACGCGCATATTCGGACCCGTGACTCGCGAGCTGCGCAGTGAGCAGTTCATGAAGATCATATCGCTCGCCCCCGAAGTGATATAGGTGCGTCATGCAGAAGATCCGGAAAGGCGATGAAGTTTTGGTACGCGTCGGCAAGGACAAGGGCAAGCGCGGTAATGTGCTCAAGGTTTTTGCCGATGGTCGGGTGTTGGTGGAGAACGTGAATCGGGTGAAGCACCATGTGCGCCCGAACCCCAACAAAAACGTGACCGGCGGCATCATCGAGCGCGAGGCGCCGCTGTCGGGGTCGAACGTAGCGTTGTTCAACAAGGCGACCGGCAAGGGTGAGCGCGTCGGATTTCGGACCTTGGATGATGGTCGCAAGGTGCGCGTCTTCAAGCGCAGCGGCGAAGTCGTGGATGCGTAGGGGAAGGCGATGACGAGCAGGCTTCAGGAGCTGTACGAAAAGACCATTCGGCCGGAGCTGATGGCCCGTTTTGGATACAAGAATCCGATGCAGGTGCCGCGAGTGGTCAAGGTCACGCTCAACATGGGCGTGGGCGAGGCGTTGGCGGACAAGAAGGTGATCGAGAACGCGGTGGCGGACATGCAGGCCATCGGCGGGCAGAAGCCGATCATTACGCGCGCCCGGAAATCGGTGGCGGCGTTCAAGGTGCGCGAGGACTGGCCGATCGGCTGCAAGGTCACGCTGCGGCGCACGCGCATGTACGATTTCATGGACCGGCTGATCAGCGTGGCACTGCCGCGGGTGCGCGACTTTCGTGGCCTGCCAGGACGGTCGTTCGACGGGCAGGGGAATTATTCGCTCGGTATCAAAGAGCAGATCATTTTCCCCGAGATCGAATACGACAAGATCGACGCGATCCGGGGAATGGATATTACCATCACGACAACGGCCAAGACCGATGACGAGGCGCGAGCCCTGCTGACGGCCTTCCGATTGCCGATTCGCGTTTAAGGGGCGGACATGGCGAAGAAGTCGAAGATTTTGCGTAACCGGCAGCGCATGGCTGTTGTGGCAAAGTATGCGCAGCGACGCGCGGAACTGAAGGCGGCGTCGGTGAACATGCGCCTGTCGGAAGAGGAGCGCCAGCAGGCGTTGGCGGCGCTCGCCAAGCAGCCCAGAAATGCCTGCCCGGTGCGCGTGCGTAATCGCTGTTACATGACCGGCCGCTCGCGTGGCTATTATCGGAAGTTCGGGCTCGGGCGCAATAAGCTGCGCGAGATGATGATGCGCGGGGAGATCCCTGGCGTAGTGAAGGCGAGCTGGTAGGTATAGAGCCATGATGAACGATCCCATAGCAGACATGCTGACCCGCATTCGGAACGCGCAACGCGCGGAGAAGGTCAGTGTGCGGATGATGACATCCAAGCCCAAGGTGGCCTTGGCGACGATCCTTAAGGAAGAAGGCTACGTAGGCGACTTCCGGGTCATCGACGGCGCTAAGCCCGAGCTCGAGATCGAGCTCAAGTATTACGCCGGGCGGCCCGTGATTTCACGCATTGATCGCGTGAGCCGTGGCGGACGGCGCGTCTACCGGTCGCATGATGACCTGCCAACCGTCGACGGGGGCCTTGGGATTGCCGTGGTATCGACATCAAAGGGCATGATGACGGATCGCGCGGCTCGCAGCGCCGGGCTCGGCGGCGAGATCGTGTGCGTGGTGGTTTAAGGAGCAAGGCATGTCGCGAGTTGCGAAAAATCCAGTGAGTCTGCCGTCAGGGGTGGCGTTGAGCCGCAATGGCGCGGATGTCACGATCAAGGGGCCGAAGGGCGAGCTGGCGCATCGTGTTCATGAGCTGGTGGGTATCGAGCAGGACGGGAATGTGCTGCGCGTCGTGCCTACTGATGGCTCGGCCTTGGCTAACGCCCTGTCCGGTACGACCCGGGCGCTTGTGCAGAACATGGTCACAGGCGTAACGAAGGGGTTCGAACGGAAGCTTACGATCGTCGGTGTGGGTTACCGCGCGGCGGTTCAGGGTCGCAAGCTCAACCTGACATTGGGATTTTCGCATCCGGTCGTGTATGACATCCCGGCGGGCATCACCATAGAGACGCCGAGCCAGACGGAGATCGTGATCAAGGGGGCCGACAAGCAGCGCGTGGGCCAGGTTGCCGCCGAGGTGCGTGGCTATAGGCCGCCGGAACCCTATAAGGGTAAGGGTGTGCGCTATAGCGACGAGGTGGTGGTGAAGAAAGAAGCGAAGAAGAAGTAAGGCGACCCTATGAAAGACAAAGTGGCAACACGCAAGCGGCGGGCGTTTCGTGGCCGTAGGCGGATCGCGGCGCTGGGTGTGCAGAGGCTGTGTGTGCATCGTACGCCCCGGCATATGTATGCGCAGATCATAGGGCCGGACAGCCGGGTTCTGGCCAGCGCCTCCACGGTCGAGGTCGAGGTGCGTAAGGACCTGAAGACCGGCGGGAACGTGGATGCCGCGCGGCTTGTCGGTCGGCGTATCGCCGAGAAGGCGAAGGCGGCGGGGGTTGTGAAGGTGGCGTTCGACCGGTCTGGGTTCCGCTATCACGGGCGCATACAAGCCCTGGCGGACGCGGCACGTGAAGGCGGGCTGGAGTTTTAAGGAGGCATTGTGGCGGCAGGCGGGACAGAGTCGGACGGTTACAGCGATAACCTCCAGGAAAAGCTCATCAGCATCAATCGCGTAGCTAAGGTCGTCAAGGGCGGCCGGCAGTTTGGCTTTGCGGCGCTGACGGTGGTCGGCGATGGCGACGGACGCGTAGGCATAGGTCAGGGCAAGGCCCGTGAGGTGCCGGTGGCCGTGCAAAAGGCCATGGATGACGCGCGACGCAATATGGTGCGCGTGCATCTGAAGAACGGCACGCTGCATTACGGTGTGACGGCCAACCACGGCGCGTCACGGGTGGTCATGAGGCCGGCCTCCGAAGGTACGGGGATCATCGCAGGCGGCGCGATGCGCGCCTTGTTCGAGGTCGCGGGGGTGCGCAACGTGTTGGCGAAGGCCCTGGGCTCCACGAACCCGATCAACGTGGTGCGGGCGACCCTGAAGGCCTTGCTGGATGTGAGTAGTCCGTCGGAGATCGCCGCCAAGCGCGGCAAGACCGTCGAAGAGATTACGGGCGGTTAGGAGCGGCTATGGGAAAGAAGCAGATGAAAGTCACGCTGGTGCGTAGCATGTTCGGGACCGGCGCGCGCCACCAGGCGTGCGTGCGTGGGCTCGGCTTGCGCCGCTTGCATCATAGCGTGCTGGTTGAAGATAGCGCGGCGACCCGCGGGATGTTGCGCAAGGTCGCCTACATGGTGAAGTGCGAGGAGGTTGCCTGATGCGCCTGAATACGATCAAGCCCGATCCTCATCGCACCGCGCCCCGTCGTGTCGGGCGTGGTGGCGGTTCGGGTCTCGGCAAGACTTGCGGCCGTGGGCATAAGGGCCAGAAGGCGCGCGCCGGCGGCTATCATAAGGTGGGTTTCGAGGGCGGACAGATGCCCTTGCAGCGGCGCCTGCCGAAGTTTGGGTTCCGCTCGGCGATGGCAGCCGAGACGGGCGCGGTGCGGCTGGGAGAATTGAAGGGCTTCGACGGGACCGTGGATCTCGCGGGGTTGAAGGCTGCGAACGTGGTGGCGGCGACGGTGCTGCGCGCGCGCGTATTCTTGTCAGGCACGATCGATAAGGCGCTGGTGCTGAAGGGCATTGCCGTCACCAAGGGTGCGCGTGCCGCCATCGAAGCGGCGGGCGGCCGGGTCGAGGACTGATGGCCGCGGGAGATGCGAAACGCCAGGGGGCGCTGACGCCAGGCATGCTCGGGCGCCTGAGTGACCTAAAGCAGCGTCTGCTCTTTTTGTTGGGCGCCTTGGTGGTGTTTCGCGTCGGGACGCATATACCGGTGCCGGGGATCAACGCGGTGGCGCTGGCGGCGCTTTTTCAGCGCGCAAGCGGTTCCATCATCGGCATGTTCAACATGTTTTCGGGTGGCGCCCTGCAGCGGCTGTCGGTGTTCGCGCTTGGCATCATGCCGTACATCTCGGCGTCGATCGTCATCCAGATCCTGACGCCGGTGATCCCTAAGCTCGACGAGCTACGCAAGGACGGCGGGGAGGCGGGACGGCGCAAGCTCACGCAATACACGCGCTACGGGACCGTGTTGCTGGCGGCGTTTCAGGGGCTTGGCATTTCGATTGCGCTTGAGCATGAGACCGCGGGCGGCGTGTCGGTGGTGATGTCTCCGGGCGTCGGCTTTGAGCTTTTTACCATGATTACGCTGGTGGCCGGCACCATGTTCCTGATGTGGCTCGGCGAGCAGATCACCGAGCGCGGCATTGGTAACGGTATCTCGATGATCATTTTTGCCGGGATCGTGGCCGGGCTGCCGCAAGCGGTCGGCAGTACCCTGGAGCTTGCCAGCAACGGGTCCTTTCAGCCGCTGTTTGTGCTGCTGCTCTTTTTGGTGGCGTTGGCGGTGACGGCCTTCGTGGTGTTTGTCGAACGTGGGCAGCGGCGGGTGACGGTGACTTATGCCAAGCGCCAGCAGGGGCGCAAGATCTTTGGCGGCCAGACGACACATCTGCCGCTCAAGGTGAACACCGCGGGGGTCATTCCGGCGATTTTTGCGTCGAGCATGATTCTGTTCCCGACCATGGCGGCGAACTGGTTTGGGCAGGCTAAGGACATGGGGTGGTTGCATACGGTGGCTGCGGCGCTGGCGCCCGGCGAGCCGGTATATCTCATAGTATTTACGGTCGCGGTGATGTTTTTTTCGTTCTTTTACACGGCGATGATCATGGATCCGAAGGATACCGCGGACAACCTGAAGAAATCGGGGGCGTTTATCCCGGGTATCCGGCCTGGCGAGCAGACGCGGCGCTATATCGATGACGTCATGTCGCGATTGACGCTGTCGGGCGGGATCTATATCACTCTTGTGTGTTTGCTGCCGGAGTTTTTGATCCTGAAGTGGAACGTGCCGTTTTATTTTGGGGGCACGTCATTGCTGATCATAGTCGTGGTGAGCATGGACTTCATGGCGCAGGTGCAGGCGCATCTGATGTCGCATCAGTACGAGAGTTTGTTGAAAAAGGCGAACCTCACGGGCGGAGTGAGCGGGCTACCTAAGTAGGGGAAACCATGAAAGTCAGGGCATCGGTGAAGAAGCTGTGCCGTAATTGCAAGATCGTACGGCGCAAAGGGGTTGTCCGGATCGTGTGTAGCGATGCGCGCCACAAGCAGCGCCAGGGCTAGACTTGATATTCCGGGATTTCTAGGCTAGGCTTGCGCGCTTTTCCCTTGTGAAGGGCGCGTTTAGGAGAGAACAGTACGATGGCCCGTATCGCAGGCATCAATATTCCGAACCACAAGCATGTCGAGATCGGACTTACGTCCATCTACGGCATAGGACGGCAGCGTTCCCGGCAGATCTGTGACGCCGCGGGCGTCGCGGTGGACGCGAAGGTCAAGGACTTGACGGACGCCGAGGTCGAAAAGATCCGTGCCGAGGTCGGCAAGCTCGTGGTCGAGGGCGATCTGCGGCGGACCGTCTCCATGAACATCAAGCGGCTCATGGATATCGGGAGTTACCGCGGCATGCGGCACAGGCGGGGGCTGCCGGTGCGCGGACAGCGCACCAAGACCAACGCGCGTACGCGCAAGGGCCCGCGCAAGGGCATTCGGAAGTAACTTAAAGGACAGGTGGTATGGCGACTAACACACCCGCAGCGGGCAAGGCCAAGAAGCGCGTCAAGAAGAATGTTGCCGAGGGCGTGGCTCATATCCAAGCCTCGTTCAATAACACGGTGATCACGATCACCGATCGGCAGGGGAACGTGTTGTCCTGGGCGACCGCGGGTGGTGCGGGTTTCAGGGGATCGCGCAAGAGCACGCCGTTTGCCGCGCAGGTGGCATCGGACAAGGCCGGGCGTGCGGCGCAGGAGTTTGGCGTGAAGGCGCTTGAGATTCGCGTGAAGGGACCGGGGCCGGGGCGTGACTCCGCGGTCCGGGCTTTGCATTCGGCGGGTTTTGAGATCAGCAACATCATTGATGTGACGCCGATTCCCCATAACGGTTGTCGGCCGGCGAAGCGCCGGCGCGTCTAGTTGACGGAGAAATAAGAATGGCCCGTGAGAACGCGGATGCAAAATGCCGGAAGTGCCGGCGCGAGGGCGGCAAGCTCTTTCTGAAGGGCGAGAAGTGTTTTACCGACAAGTGCCCCGTGTCCAAGCGGACATATCCCCCGGGACAGCACGGGCAGAGGCGCAGCCGGCTATCGGATTATGGTTCCCAGCTGCGCGAAAAGCAGAAGCTTCGCCGCATCTATGGGGTGCTCGAGGCGCAATTTGCCAATTACTATTCCGAGGCGGATCGGCGCCGCGGCAATACCGGCGAGAACCTGCTTAAGCTTTTGGAGTGCCGCCTGGACAACGTAGTGCACCGGATGGGCTTCGGGGCGTCGCGCTCCGAGGCGCGCCAGCTCGTGCGGCATAACGGCATACTCGTGAACGGCAAGCGGGTCAACATCCCGGCCTATCAGCTTTCGGCGCAGGATGTGATCGAAGTGAGTTCTGGGGCTAAGGAGCAGCTGCGCATCAAGGCGGCGCTCGAGGCCGCCGAGCAGCGCGGGTTTCCGGAATGGCTCGAGGTCGACAGCAAGGCCATGAAGGGGACCTTCAAGGCCGTGCCAGAGCGTCGCGAAATGCCCGGCGAGATCAACGAGCAGCTCGTCATCGCCTTGTACTCGAAGTAAGTCGCCGGAGGGACGGTATATGCAGAGTTCGGCAGCGGAATTTCTTAAGCCTCGCAATGTCGGGGTGCAGACGCTTGGTCCGACGCACGCGCGGATTACCTTGGAGCCGCTGGAGCGCGGTTTTGGTCATACCCTGGGAAGCGCACTGCGTCGCATCCTGCTGTCGTCCATGCCGGGTTGCGCGGTCACCGAGGCGCGCATCGAGGGGGTACTGCACGAGTACTCGACGATGGAAGGGGTTCAGGAGGACGTCATTGACATCCTGTTGAACCTTAAAGGGCTGGCCATGCGCATGGAGGGCCGGGGCGAGGCGCGGTTGACGATCGACAAGACCGGGCCTGGCGTGGTGACGGCGGCCGATGTGCATACCGATCAGAGCGTGGAGATCGTAAATTCGGCGCACGTGATCGCTACGCTTACAAAGGCGGTGTCGCTCAAGATGGAGCTTACTGTGATGGCGGGGCGTGGCTACGAGCCGGTCCCGGCGCGCGCCCTGAACGAGGAGCGTCCGCTCGGCGGCATGCAGATCGACGCCTCGTTTAGCCCGATTCGGCGTGTCGCCTATACGGTGGAAAACGCCCGTGTCGAGCAGCGCACGGATCTCGACAAGCTGGTGCTCGACATCGAGACGAACGGCGCCATCGACCCGGAGGCCGCGGTGCGGCGCGCGGCGAATATCCTGCGCGACCAGATGGCGGTGTTCGTGGATCTGGAGAGCAAGGGGACTGAGGTCCGGGTCGAGGAAGAGCCGGATGTGAATCCTATCCTGTTGCGGCCGGTCGACGATCTGGAGCTTACGGTGCGTTCGGCGAACTGCCTCAAGGCGGAGAATATTTTTTATATCGGCGACCTAGTCCAAAAGAGTGAAATGGAGCTTTTGAAGACCCCGAATCTTGGGAAGAAGTCGCTGACCGAGATTAAGGATGTGCTGGCATCCCACGAGCTCACCCTGGACATGAAGTTGGAGAACTGGCCGCCGGCGTCGCTTCGGAACAAGGTTCCGGGCGAGAGTCTGGACCGGTAAGAGAGAGGACTGAGCCATGCGGCACGGCAATAGCGGACGGAAGTTCAACGTAACGAGCGCGCATCGCAAGGCGCTGTTCAAGAACATGGCGGTGTCGTTGTTTCGGCACGAGCAGATCATAACGACCTTGCCGAAGGCAAAAGAGCTGCGGCGCATCGCCGAGCCTTTGATCACCTTGGGCAAGAGCGCGACGGTCGCGAACCGGCGTCTGGCGTTTGCGCGCCTCGGGGATCGCGAGATTGTCGGCAAATTGTTTGACGAACTTGGCGTGCGCTATCAAAACCGCCCGGGTGGCTATCTGCGAATACTGAAGGTGGGTCTGCGCGCTGGGGATACCGCCCCCATGGCTGTGGTGCAGCTCATCGATCGGCCGGAGAAGGCAGAGGCCGAGGGGACGGAAGCCGCGGCCTGATAGCGGCGCACTCGGCGGTAGCACCGCGCAACCGGCTGGCATGACGCCAGCCGGTTTTTTTATGGGTGCTGCATGACGTGCGGCTTCTGCCGTTCGGCCGATAGGCGGTAGCCACGCGCGGCGGTGTAATGACCGTCGGTGACAGCGAAGGGTCGGGGTATGGATGCCTTCAAAAGCGTGGCGCGGGTCTTGTTGGTGCGTCTCGGTAACATCGGTGACG
Organism: Pseudomonadota bacterium; assembly: GCA_021841585.1. Taxonomy (GTDB): domain Bacteria; phylum Pseudomonadota; class Gammaproteobacteria; order Acidiferrobacterales; family Acidiferrobacteraceae; genus Acidiferrobacter. The sequence continues at coordinate 13,816 of JAKBUS010000024.1, forward strand.
TCCTCATGGTGTCGCCGGCGGTGCGTGCGCTAAGGCGGGCATGGCCGGGCGCGGGCGTGACGCTCATGGCCTCGCCGGCCGGGGCCACCGTGGCGGGGCTTGTGCCGGGGATCGATGAGGTGTTCGTGCATCGCGCCCTCTGGCAGGATGCCCGTGGCGAGGTGTCTTTCGACCCGGGCCGTGAACGGGCGCTGGTTTCCGAGCTTGCGCGCCGGTCGTTCGATGCGGCACTGATGTTTACAAACTTCTCGCAAAGCCCCTTTTCGGCCGCCTATGCCTGCTATCTGGCGGGCATCCCGATACGGATCGGCCAATCTCGGGAGTTTGGCGGCGGGGTGCTGACGCACTGGGTGCGCCCACCGGCCGACGACGTCCACCAAGTGGATCGGAACCTGCATCTTTTGCGCGAGGTCGGGATCCCCGTTAGCGGGCCGGATGCCGCCGCCACGCGCATCTCGGTGACGCGCGCCGCGCATGCACAAGCGCAAATGCTGTTGCAGGAGCAGGGCGTGCGCGGGGATTTCGTCGTGATCGCCCCCGGCGCGACCTGCAGCGCGCGCCGATATCCCGAGGGGCGCTACGCGGCGGTGGCCGCCGGCCTGCGGCAGGCGGGACGCGTGGTAATTGTGGTGGGTGGCCCCCAGGACACCGCCTGTGGCGCGGCGGTGGCGAGCGCCTCCGGGGCGGCGTCCTTGTGCGGACAAACCGATGTCGCGGTGCTCGCCGCGTTGCTCGCGCGTGCCCGGCTGCTCATCGCCAACGATTCAGGGCCGATGCATCTGGCCGATGCGGTCGGCTGTCCCATGGTAATCCTGTATTCGGGCACCGATCTTGAATCGCAATGGCGTCCACGCCGTGCCCCATCGCGGATCCTGCGCCGGCCGACCGCCTGCTCCCCCTGCTACCGATTCACATGCCCTTACGATCTCGAGTGTCTGGCGATCCCGCCCGCGGAGGTAGTGGCGCACGCACAAGGGGTGTGGGGCGAGACCCTCCGGGAGGCAGCCGATGGTTGACGTCCAGACCCCCATGGGTGTCCTTCAGTCCTTCGGAGAAAGGCGCGTCGTGGTCGTCGGGGAGGCGATTCTGGATCGATACCTCGAGGGCCGCGCGGCCGGCCTTTGTCGCGAGGCGCCGGTCCCGGTGATGGGGCTCGAGACCGTGTAGGAGGCCCCGAGGGGTGGCTAATGTCGCCCATCCGAGCGCCCTGGAAGCCCGGTCGGCCCGGGGGGGGCCGGCCATCGGCTGCGGGCGCTTAGCGAGCGCCGGGGGTGGATTGCGAGGGCGACGTGGCCGATCCTGGCCGACGGACCGCAGTCAAGCAGCGGCTGCGCTGTGACGATCAGCTCGTAGCGCGTTTCGAGGAGGGCGACGTGGGTCCGATTGGCGCGAAACTCACGGCGCGGCTTGCCGCCGTGCTCACGGCCGCGGCTGAATGCCGTCAATCTCCATCACGTCGGGCGCAATGTAAGCGGTTACCAGCGGTATCGCGTCGCCTGGATAGGGGGATGCGTCCTTTATGATGTTGCGGCCTTGCGCGCGGTCGGGGGTCTTCCTTCTGACGGCGTCTGCCTGTGGACCACTGCGCGGAGGATGTGCTGGCGTAACTCAAGGGTATGGCCCGGTTCGGGGGCTGCGCTCTTTTGCCTTCGCGCGCCTATCAACAGGAATTACCGACGACCATCAAGAATCGGCGCGTGGATGCGCCACGCGTGTCGGTCTTTTGCCCATCCTCCCCGTCCTTCAAGGACGCCAATTCCCGGAGCACGGTTTGCGCCGTGTCTTGTAAGGGGTCCGATCGAGCCCCCGGACGCCCCACGCGTGCTAGGTGCTAGACTGGACGAATGATTGTGCTGCTAAGCGATTTCGGAGTGGCCGACCCTTATGTGGGCCAGGTGCGCCTGCGGCTCGCGGAGGGCGCGCCCGGGGTCCCGGTCATCGACCTCTTTCATGATCTGCCCAATTTCGCGATCCAGGCTAGCGCCTATCTCCTGAGCGCCTATTGCCGCGATGTCCCGGCGGGCTCGGTCATCATGGCGGTCGTCGATCCAGGGGTGGGCGGTACGCGCAATGCCATCGTCTTGCGCACCGGCGGGCACCTCTATGTCGGTCCCGACAACGGGCTTTTCGAGATGGTGGCGCGACGCGAGGGGGTAGAGTCCTGTGAGGCCCTGACCGTACCGGCCAGGGCTGCGCCCACCTTTCATGGGCGCGATGTGTTCGCGCCGGCGGCCGCGGCCCTGGCGCGCGGCGAGCGTCCGCCCGCCCACCCGGCGCCCTTGACGCGGTTTCCCGACTGGCCAGACGACTGGGCACGCGTTTTGTTCATCGATCACTATGGGAATGTCGTGACCGGCCTGCGCGCGCGGCCGGGTCTGCGCGCGCTCGTCGCCAAAGGCCACCATTTGCGCCGTGCGCGCCTCTTTTCCGAGGGCGTGCCCGGAGAGCCGTTTTTTTACGAAAATGCCAACGGCCTGATCGAGATCGCCGCCCGTGAGGACTCGGCGGCCGCGATCCTGGGCCTACAGCTTGCCGACCCGCTTCTGGTTCTCGACTGAGGTCACCGAGGGCCGCCCGTGACGCTCGAGGACCTGCCGCAGATAGCGCCCGGTGTGCGATGAGAGATGAGCGGCCAAGGCCTCCGGGGTGCCGGCGGCGACCACGCGGCCGCCGCCGCTTCCGCCTTCGGGGCCGAGGTCCACGAGATAATCCGCGGTCTTGATGACATCGAGGTTGTGCTCGATGACGACCACGGTGTTGCCCCGTTCGGTCAACGTCTGGAGCACGCTGATCAATTGCCGGATATCGTGGAAATGGAGGCCCGTGGTGGGCTCGTCGAGGATATAGAGCGTGCGTCCGGTGTCGCGTTTCGAGAGTTCGCGCGCAAGCTTGATGCGCTGCGCCTCGCCCCCGGACAGGGTCGTTGCCGACTGCCCGAGGGTGAGGTAGGCGAGCCCCACGTCTGTCAGGGTCTCGAGCTTACGGCGTATCGCCGGGACCGCGTCAAAGAAGGGCAGGGCCTCCTCCACGGTCATCTGCAGGACCTCGTGGATGGTTCGGCCCTTGTAGCGGATCTCGAGTGTCTCGCGGTTATAGCGCATGCCCTTGCAGACATCGCACGGTACGTACATATCGGGCAGAAAGTGCATCTCGACCTTGACGAGGCCGTCGCCCTCGCAGGCCTCGCAGCGTCCGCCACGGACGTTGAACGAGAAACGTCCCGGACCGAATCCGCGCTCGCGGGCCTCGACAGTGGCGGCGAAAAGGTCCCGTAAGGGGGTGAAAAGGCCGGTATATGTGGCGGGATTGGAGCGCGGTGTCCGTCCGATCGGGCTTTGGTCGATGTCCACGACCTTGTCGAAGGCCTCCAGGCCATCGATGCCGGCGTGCGCCGCGACATCCAGCCGCGTCTTGTTCAGATGATTGGCGGCGGCGGCGTACAGCGTGTCATTGATGAGGGTGGATTTGCCGGACCCCGAGACGCCGGTCACGCAGGTGAGGGCCGCGACCGGGATGCCTACGTCGACGCCGCGCAGGTTGTTACCGCGCGCCCCACGGATCACGATCTCGCCGCTTCCGCTCCGGCGGATCGACGGTACCGGGATTTCCTCGACGCCCTTCAGGTATTTCCCGGTCAGGGAGTCGGGATTTTCCATGATCTGCGCCGGGGTCCCTTGGGCCACAATCTGCCCGCCGTGAACGCCGGCGCCGGGGCCCACGTCCACGACGTGGTCGGCGGCCAGGATCGCCTCTTCATCATGCTCGACCACGATGACGGTATTGCCCATGTCGCGCAGGGTCTCCAGGGTCGCGAGCAGGCGGCCATTATCGCGCTGATGCAGGCCTATGGAGGGCTCGTCCAGGACGTACATAACGCCGACGAGTCCGGCGCCGATCTGCGATGCCAGCCGGATGCGCTGCGCCTCGCCGCCCGAAAGGGTCTCCGCGGAGCGCGCGAGGGTCAGGTAATCGAGCCCCACGTTCACGAGAAATTTGAGGCGCTCGCTGATTTCGTGAACGATCTTGGTGGCGATCACGCCGCGCTGGCCGGGGAGCAGCAGGTGCGAAAAGAATTTGTGGGCCTCGTGAATCGATAAGCCCGTGACCTCATGGATAGGGCGTGCGTCGATGAATACGTTGCGCGCCTCTTCGCGCAGGCGACTGCCGGCGCAGACCTCGCAAACCTGGTTGCCTATGAAGCGCGCAAGTTCGTCCCGCACGCTCGCCGATTCCGTCTCGCGATAGCGGCGTTCCATGTTGGGGATCACGCCCTCGAACGGGTGCTTGCGTCGATGCTGCCGTCCGCGGTCCACATAGGTGAAGGTGATCGATTCCTCGCCGCTGCCATGGAGGATGACCTGCCGGACCTTTTTGGGGAGGTCCTCGAAGGGGGTCTCGATATCGACGCCGTAATTTCGGGCGATCGACTCCAGGAGTTGAAAATAGAACGGGTTGCGGCGGTCCCACCCGCGTATCGCCCCCGCCGGCAGGCTCAAGGTCGGGTCTTGTATGACGCGTTCGGGGTCGAAGAACTGGCGAACGCCGAGGCCGTCGCAGCTCGGACAGGCGCCGGCGGGGTTATTGAAAGAAAAGATGCGCGGTTCCAGTTCCGCGAGACTGAAGCCGCAGTGCGGGCAGGCGTAGCGCGCCGAAAACAGCAATTCCTGCGCCGCTTCGCCATCGGCGGGCAGGGTCACGAGCCGCACAAGGCCCTCTGACAGTGACAGCGCGTTCTCGAAGGACTCGGCGAGGCGCGCCTCCTGCCCGGGGCGCAGCACCAGGCGGTCGACGACCGCCTCGACCGTGTGTTTCTGGGTCTTGGCAAGCGGCGGGGCCTCACCGAGTTCGACCACCCGACCATCGATGCGGGCACGGACATAGCCGCGCGCCTTCAGTTCCTCGAGCTTGTTCAGGGCCTCGCCCTTGCGCCCCGATACGACCGGCGCCAGGACCATGGCCTTGGTCCCTGGGGGGAGGGCTAGGGCCTCGTCGACCATTTGTGTCACGGTCTTCGCATCCAGGGCGACGTCGTGCCGCGGGCAGCGTGGCTCACCCACGCGCGCATAGAGGAGTCGCAGGTAATCGTAGATCTCGGTGACGGTGCCGACCGTGGAGCGCGGATTATGCGAGGTGCTCTTTTGTTCTATGGAGATCGCGGGGGACAACCCTTCGATCAGGTCGACGTCGGGTTTGGCCATGAGCGACAGGAATTGTCGTGCGTAGGCGGACAGGGACTCGACGTAGCGGCGCTGTCCTTCGGCGTACAAGGTGTCGAACGCGAGCGAGGACTTGCCCGAGCCGGATAGCCCGGTGATGACGATAAGACGGTCGCGCGGCAGGTCCAGGTCGAGGTTTTTCAGGTTGTGCGTGCGCACGCCCCGCAAACGAATGAGGTCCATAGGTTCTTTCGGGCCGGAGTAAATCGGGTACTATACGGCTCACGCCTAGGCAAAGGCAAAGAGTGGGCGGATGTTCGCATGCGCCCGGTCGCCCTGTCCCGACGCGATACCACCGAGGCCGGGCGACCGGGGCAGGCCGCCTGGATATTGCTCGAGCGCCGGCCCGGGGATTCGGCGGACGGTATTGTCCAGGGCCCCTCTCTATCCAAGGCCGAGGGGGTGACATAAACTAAGGCCTTGTACAGGCGGGGTTGCGGGCCATGACGGTCTCGCATCCAGCTGGCGGGCCCTGCAGGGCCCGTTTCCATCCCGAGGGAGACGTTATGGCGCGCGGCATCAATAAGGTCATCTTGGTAGGCAATCTCGGCAAGGACCCGGAGATCCGCTACGTGCCAAACGGCGGCGCCGTGGCCAATCTGAATATCGCCACCTCCGAGTCATGGAAGGATAAGGCCACCGGCGAGAAGCAGGAGCGGACCGAGTGGCATCGCGTCGTATTCTTTGGAAAGCTTGCGGAAATCGCGAGCGAGTACCTGAAGAAGGGGGCGCAGATCTACGTCGAGGGGCGCCTGCAGACACGCAAGTGGCAGGACAAGTCGGGGCAGGACCGCTACACGACCGAGATCGTGGGCAGCGAGCTGCAGATGCTAGGCGGTCGTGGTGGTGTCGGCGGAGGCGAAGGCCCGCCTGCGGACATGTCTTACGATTCACCCGCATCTGGCTCGGGTGGCCGATCGACCCAATCCCAATCGTCGGCGCCGACCCCTGGCGGTGGGGAGGATTTCGACGACGATATCCCCTTCTAGACAACACTTCTTTTTGAAGGTTGAATGAAGATTAGCCAAGGCTCTGTGTATGCAGGGCCTTTTTTTATTTCGTATGTCTTGACTGTTGAGAAAGAAAGGGTATAGTTCAATACATGTTGGACTGGTAGAGAAAGAATCCATGCTGCCTCGACTTTCGGTTCATGTATTCCCTGGCGGTGAGCGGGTTCCGATGCTGCATCACGCCTGCGGGTTGCCGCTCTTCTACCCCACGCTTTACAGCACCACGCAACTTCGGAATGCCGGTGCTGCTGTCAACACGATCCGCAACAAGCTTGCGGACATCGTGGTACTACTGCGTTGGGAGGAGTTCCATGGTCGGGATTTGATCTCAGAGTTTGCACAGGGAAACTTTCTCACCGTCGCGGACATTGTTTCGCTGCGGGATTTTGCCAAACTTGACATGAGAGACCAGATGCAGGCTGCAAAACCAAGGAGCCCCGGCAAAGGAGACGTCAACTTTCTGGAGTCGCAGGTAGCGTTCAGGCGTGCGAAGGCATCAATCGGCGGGCAGCAGCACTATAATCGGATCAGCACCTTCGCGGATTACTTGGAGTTTGTGGCCACCGTGGTGACGCAGCATCGGAACTCGCCCCTGATTGCCCAAGATATCGCCCACATGGCGGCGGCTATCCGAAAGCACCGGCCGCGTGGCTTGGCGTCGGATCACAATGACGACGTGGACTTGCGCTCGCCACCGCCTGAATTGGTTGAGCGCTTCATGGCTATGGGGGCGGAGGACTCCTCAGAAAATCCATTCCGAGATCCTGGGGTACGACTACGCAATGCCATCATCTTCGGATTACTACGCTACACAGGAATGCGGAGAGGCGAACTTCTAAGCCTGCGCCTTGATCAGTTGGATCTTGGGCATGAGCCACGGATCTGGGTGCGGCGCAACCAAGATGATAGCTATGACTCGCGCCGCTACCAGCCAGTATCCAAGACCAAGGAGCGCCTGCTCCCCATTCCGCTATCCTTGGCGGAACGAATTCAGAGCTACATCATGCAGGTACGCGCCAAGATTCCACCAGCACGTCGGCACCCCTATCTGTTGGTTACGCACCGTAAAGGACCTACTTGGGGTAAACCCCTCACCCTGTCCGCGCTGAGCAGCCAAATTTTTGGTCGTATGCGAATGGTTGACCCTCAGTTTGCCTGCATTCACCCGCATGCTTTTCGGCACCACTTTAATTATGAGCTTTCGGTTAGTATTGACAAGCAAAACGCTGCGGCAAGCAAAACTGCCGACGGATCGAGAACTGCTCCTATCAGTGAAACGCGTGAGTTGGACGTTCGGGCGTTCCTGAATGGGCACCGTAATAAGGCCTCGGGAGCAGTGTATAATCGACGTCATATCCGTGAAACCAGCGACGCGGCGATCAAGAAGATTCAGGCCGAACTTGTGCGAAACTTGCGCGCCAGCGGGGAAGAAAATTAATCCTAGCTTACTGAAAGCGGGTAGAAAACGGCGAGCCTTGTCGACCTCAAAAGACGGATACTCTTTTGATCCAAGTGATGACCATTGGAAGCTGAACAAGGATGTAACAATTTCGCTTATAGTGCCTGAGTTTTTGGATGAAAGCACAAGAGAGGGCTTTCGCGCGACCTTGCAACGCTATGCTGAGGAGATGTCGGCGCGGCACACGGAAAACATGGCAACGCGATTCAAGCGGTATCTACGGGACACTGGCACATCCCATGTTACGTCGGCGAGCCTTATAAATTGGCGTGCACACTTGGGTAAGGATGAACAGTGGCAGTTGGGGGGACTCAAGGGTTTTCTAATAGCTTGGCACGATTATGGGTTTGGTGGCATTTCTGATGAAGTTGTAGACCTTCTGCAGGGCTGGAGGATCGCCGGCAATGAAAAGGGCGCTGCAGTGGCCAGCGGTTGCCCGGAAACAGGACCGTTCACGGATCTAGAAATCGCAGCGTTGCTTGATTGGGCCAATATGGCGGTTGCGAAAGACGATCTGATTTTTGAGGATTACGCCTATCTGCTCACGTTGGCGATGACGGCGCGGCGCCCCGTTCAGATTGCTGCTCTCCGAGGCAGGGATCTTGTCCAGCAGACATCCAAGGATATACGACAGTTCAGCCTCAATTGTCCCCGTGCGAAGCAACGTGGTCTTGGCTTCCGGAAGAGTTTTCGGTCATTAGCCATTCTTGAAGACCTTTACCTGGTTTTGCAGCAGCAGCATCGTCAATCGGTTGCGCTCGTGGAAAAAGCCATCGGTGCAGGTCTCAACGCTGAGCTCGCTGCCGATATCCCGATTTTCCTTAATCAAGACATGCTTCCTGGAATTAGAGGGATTCAGCATCTCAAAGAGGCACTTTTCGGGCCGATCCCAGACCGACTGCATAGCACAACGAGTTGGCTTGCGAGCAGCCTGCGTCGGTGTGCCGTAAAATCGACGGCAAGATCTGAGCGAACCGGCGAGTTTATCCGACTCACAGCAACGAGATTTCGGCATACGCGGGGTACCAAGCTTCGCCGCGAAGGATTCGGCCCTTTCGTCATCGCAGAGCTGCTGGACCATTCAGACATTCAGAATGTTCGCGTCTATACCGATAACACAGCGCAAGAGGCTGTCGTCATCAATGAACTTATAGGTCCTCAACTGGCGCCTTTCGCGCAGGCCTGCTTAGGTAGGCTTGTGCGGTCAGAGCGTGACGCAATTCGCGGCGAAGACCCGAGAAGTCGAATTCCAAATGATCAACAGCACTCGGTTGGGACCTGTGGCAATTATGGTTTCTGCGCTAGTGGTTATCGCGCCTGCTATACCTGCTATCACTTTCAGCCATGGGTCGATGGTCCGCATGAAGAAGTGCTGGCGGACCTTTACGAAGAGAAGGAGCGAGTTCGTGCCGCTGGCTGCCCGGACGTCGTGGTTAATGCCAATGACCAATTGATTCTGGCAGTTGAGCACTGCATTCTGCTCTGTAAACAGGCGAAGGTTCAATCGAGCATTGCGCACGCCCTAGAGGAGAATGATTATGGACAATCTTGTCCAATTCGTGGCGCGTGCTGAACGTGACGGTAAAGCGAATCTGGCCGAATTTATCCGGTTGGCGAGGGAGGACTTGACCGCTTTCGGGACTGGAGGGGCCTGGGATAGCGATCAATGGCAACATAACGAGACCGTTGTGGTTTTTGCAACTAAGACGGTGCCATTGACTGCCTACTCTTTCATACCTATGGCAGAACCGTTCAAGGAGTTTGCCAAAGCGTACGTCCGCTACCGCTATAGTTGCCGCCCTGTAAAAAGCCTGGCCAATCTGATACAGGCCTTACGCTGTGTGGAGGCAGCACTTCTCTCCGCCACTGGAGGAGCAGATATCTCAAAGTTGACGGGAGCCGTCATGGATGTCTGTGCCCAGAAGTGTAGGGAGTTCTATACCAGCGATGAGGTGTTATGCAATACGGGGCGGGAGATTGCAAAACTATTCGATTTTTTGCGAGACAAAAGCCTTGTTCCTTCGCTTCCTGTATGGAAATCGCCCTTCAAGAAACCCGTGATTCTGACTGAGGATATCGGTCCGGCTGGACAGGCGCATCGTTCCTCTAAGCTTCCGGCAAACGATACCATGTTGATGGTGGCAGACCTCTTTGCGCAGGCCACTGATCCTGAAAGTCGCTACTTTTCATCGATTCTCATCCTGTTGATGGCGACTCCTAGTCGCATATCGGAGGTACTTCAACTGCCGATCGACTGCATTCAATGGGAGTCCGACGATGCCGACGTGCCGCAGATGTACCTTCGGTGGCGAGCGGCGAAAGGCAAAGGTGCCATGAAAAAGTGGGTCGTGCCCGCCATGCACGATGTAGTCGAAGAAGCTGTTCGACGTTTAGATGAAATTGGTGCTCCTGCGCGGGAAGCTGCCAGATTCGCATTTGAAAACCCGGGTCGATTTATGAGGCATGTGGATTGTATTGCAGATCCAAATCTTGAGTCGAAACGACCACTTTTTCCTGATGAATTTTGTGCTGCGATTGGGGTTAAATATTCCCGTCATGGTCGGTTGCGCGATGACTCGCTGAGTTGGTCTCAAGTGAAAGTAGAAAAGAATATCAAGGAGCTTATAGATCAAGGCGCCACCACTTATAGCGATCTCGCGAATTATGTGGTGCAGACATTTGGCGGGCTATACTGGCCATATATTGATGCAGCGCAAACGGTGAAAACATGGGATGCGCTTTGCCTTCACCGGGAAAATGAATTCCACAAAGAATTTTCGGTCAAACCCTTTTCCTGGAGACTGCCGAGCGCAAACGAGGTGAACGTGCGTCTCAGTTCCGAAAAGGGATTGTCGCTTTTTGATCGCTTGGGGATGAAGAATCCTGATGGCTCCAATATTAAACTCACCACCCATCAGCTAAGACACTGGCTCAGTACGATGTCGGAGCGCGCCGGCATGGATGAATTCACCTTGGCTCAATGGGCCGGACGTGCTAGGGCTGCGGACAATCGCCATTACGACCACCGCTCCCCGGAAGAACGCCTGGAATCTGCACGGGACCTTCTCTCGATTGATACTCCATCAGTGCTTGAACGCTTCAAAGCGCGTCAGCCCGTGACCTACCAGGAACTGGGGGTCGATCGACTTGGTACGGCCAAGGCAACGCTCTATGGTATGTGCGTCCACGACTATGCGATGGCACCCTGCCAGAAGCAACGTGAGTGCATGACTTGTAAGGAGCACCTTTGCATCAAGGGCGATCACGTAACACTGGAAAGAATTCGGAGGCTTGAGACCCAAACCCAGCTACTGCTTGAAAAAGCGCAGCAGGCAGATAAAGACGGTGATTTTGGGGCAGATCGGTGGGTTGATAATCATAAGTGGAAATTGGCTCATGTAAGGGCTATGAGGATGGCATTGGAGCATCCGCAAATTCCGGATGGTGCTCCCCTAAGAATTCCCGAGGGACATGATCCTTCTGCGGTTCGCCGTGCGCTGATGGATCTCGGTATGTTGGACCGGCCTGAATCGGAAATCGGAAGCATAGTGGCTGCTCCTTTAATGTTGGAATAACAGATGCCCAAGAGAATTGTTACTAAAGCAAGCCTTCCGAAGATTCTGCGCGAGCTGGATCGCTGGGAGGGAAAACTTACCTGGCCCTTGTTTTGCGAGCGTGTTGCCAAGGTTCTAAATGTTGCATCCGTTTCGAAGCACACCATGTATCTGTATCCTTCGATCAAGGAGCGTTTCCAGCAGCGGCAGAAGGATTTGCGCGAGGCTAGCGATGCGCTTCCAAGGGATTTCACGCTAGAAGCTGCGAATCGCCGGATTGCTGAGTTGGAAGCGCAGGTTAAGCGTCTGGAAGAAACCAATGCCTTGCTGCTTGACCAATTCCGTCGTTGGCAATACAACGCGTATGCGAACAACGTGCGGATGGATTTGCTAGCCTGGGACAGGCCATTGCCGGAGGTGAATCGATCAGGGCGTGTTCGAACGGTGAAGAAAAACGATGGCAATGACCAGAGATTGTGAATAGCAATGAATTCTTTGTGTGTTGTTGAGACCCATTTTTGGTCCTGCACAAACTTATAGTGAAGAACAATGATCAGCGAGGATGGGCATGCCAAGAATATTCGATAACATTGAAAAGACACTCTTGCCGGCCCTACAAGAGACGCTAAAGGTCGCTGAACGCGCTGATTTCTGTGTTGGGTACTTCAATCTTCGCGGCTGGCGTCACATTGCGGGACATGTTGACCGGTGGGCGGGTGGCGAAGGCCAGGGCTGCCGCTTGCTGGTTGGCATGCATGTCACTCCCAGTGATGAACTCCGTCAGGCCCTAGGTATGCGTGAAGACGATGATGGAATCGATAACCAGACCGCGATACGCGAGAAGCGCCGTATTGCGGAAGAATTTCGCCAACAGCTTACCTTCGGCGTTCCGACTAATGTCGACGAAGCTGCACTGCGGCAACTTTCGGCACAGATTCGTGCCAGGAAGCTAATCGTCAAGGTCTATCTGCGCCACCCGTTGCACGCCAAGCTGTACTTGCTACATCGTCAGGACGCAAATAACCCGGTCACTGGTTTTCTAGGGAGTTCGAATCTGACACTTGCAGGTCTTGCCAAGCAGGGGGAGCTGAATGTCGATGTGTTGGAACATGATGCCTGCAACAAACTGGCGGATTGGTTCGAGGATCGCTGGCGTGATCGCTGGTGTATCGATCTCTCTAAGGAACTGGCTGATATCATCGACGAGAGCTGGGCAGGCGATCGTCTGCTGTCGCCCTATCACGTCTATCTTAAGATGGCCTTTCACTTGGCGCAGGAAGCACGTGCTGGTCTTTCTGAATTTCGCATTCCCGCCGTTTTTGGTGAAACATTGTTAGACTTCCAGGTGGCTGCAGTTAAAATTGCCGCGCACCATCTAAACAAGCGCGGTGGTGTTCTGATCGGCGATGTGGTCGGACTGGGTAAATCGATGATGGCCACCGCCCTGGCCAGGGTATTTGAGGACGACTACCACACTGAAACGCTCATCATCTGTCCTAAGAACCTCGTTTCGATGTGGGAAGACTATGCACACCGTTATCGCCTGTACGCCAAGGTACTGCCGCTATCCAATGTCCTGAACGAACTCCCAGAGAAAACCCGGCGTTATCGGTTGGTCGTGATAGATGAATCGCACAACCTACGCAACAAACAAAGCAAACGTTGGAAAGTCATCCGCGATTATATCGAGCGTAACGACAGCCTGACCGTTCTTCTCTCGGCCACGCCCTATAACAAGACCTATCTCGATCTTTCCGCGCAACTAGCCTTGTTCCTGAATGAAGATGCCGACATTGGCATACGCCCCGAAAAACTGCTGGCGGAGTTGGGCGGCGAGCATGAATTCATCCGTCGCCATCAGTGTGGTGTGCGGTCGTTGGCGGCATTTGAGAAGAGCGAAATTCCCGATGACTGGCGCGATCTTATGCGCCTGTACATGGTGCGCCGCACGCGCGGCTTCATCATGCAGCACTACACCCGCGAAGACGAGCGCGGTAAATACCTGCTGTTCCCGGATGGCCGCAAATCCTACTTTCCGAAGCGCCTGCCCAAGAACCTCAGTTTCAAAATCGATGATGCGAATCCGTCCGATCCCTACGCGCGCTTCTACAGCGCCCCAGTGGTCAACGCGATCAACGAACTGATCCTGCCGCGCTACGGCTTGGGCAACTACATCGCCCCCAAGCCCAAGACGCCACCCACGCCGCACCATGCGAAGATTATCGAAGGACTTTCGCGTGCTGGTACACGCCTGATGGGCTTTTGCCGCACCAATCTGTTCAAACGCCTTGAAAGTGCCGGCCCGGCATTCATCCTGTCCATCGAGCGTCACATCTTGCGTAACTTCATCGTTCTACACGCCATCGAGAAAGGCCTGGACATTCCGTTGGGCACGCAGGGTGCCGAACTGCTCGATACGCGCCATTACGACGAAGATCCCGATAGCCTGCTGGCGGACGAAAATGGCGACGATGACGTAACCGATCCGACGGCGAGCAACGGTTTGCGCACCGAGGCTGACTATCGAGCACGGGCTGCCAAGGCTTACGAGGCTTATAGGGGTGCGCTGAAAAGCCGCTTCAAATGGCTGCCGGGAACATTGTTCATCAAGGCACTCGCCAAAGACTTGCTCATGGATGCGCAATCGCTACTCAAGGTGCTGGCGATGTGTGGTGAATGGGATCCCAAGCGGGATACAAAACTTGGTACCCTGGTCGAACTGATCAACCAGCGCCACCTGAAAGAAAAGCTCCTCGTCTTCACCCAGTTTGCAGACACCGCCCGCTATCTCAAGGCCCAGTTGGTGGCGCGTGGTATCAAGCAAGTGGAGGAGGCCACCGGGCTGAGCGCAGACCCGACTTTCTTGGCTTGGTGTTTTTCGCCGGAATCGAACGGCAAGCGCGAGCAGATCAAAAAGGCCGAAGAGCTGCGTGTGCTGATTTCCACAGATGTGCTCTCCGAAGGCCAGAACCTGCAGGACGCGCACATCATCGTCAACTACGACCTGCCCTGGGCCATCATCCGCCTGATTCAGCGTGCTGGTCGAGTCGACCGTATCGGGCAGCAGTCTGACACCATCCTCTGCTATTCCTTCGTGCCGGCTGATGGTGTGGAGCGGCTCATCAACCTGCGTGCCAGGGTCAAGCAACGCCTGATCGAAAACGCCGAGGTTGTAGGCTCTGACGAAAGCTTCTTCGATGATGACACGGATGAAGAATTGATCCGCGATCTGTACACCGAGAAGAACGGCATCCTCGACGACGATGGCGACACCGAGGTTGACCTGGCCTCCTACGCCTACCAGATCTGGAAGAACGCCACGGATGCCGATCCATCGCTGGCATCCAAGATCGAGGCCATGCCCAACGTGGTATATGCCACCAAGGCCCACGAGCACAATCCCGCATCGCCTCGGGGTGTGCTGGTCTATATGCGCACCGCGCAGGGCAACGACGCGCTGGCCTGGATGGACGAGGCCGGTAAGCCGGTTACCCAGTCCCAGCTCACCATCCTCAAAGCCGCCGCCTGCTCGGCGGATACGCCGGCCCTGCTACGCACCGAGCATCACCACGCGCTCACGCAACAAGGCCTGGCCCACATTGTTGAAGAAGAAAAATCCTTCGGCGGTGCTTTAGGCCGCCCCTCTGGCGCACGCTTCAAGGCCTTCGAGCGCCTCAAGCGCTTCCGCGAGGGGGTGGGCGACAGGCGTGATCTGTTCATCACCGACGAATACGTGCGCCGCATCGACCGGGTAATGGAAGAAATCTACCGTTATCCGCTCTACCAGTCGGCGACCGACAGCCTCAACCGCCAGCTCAAGGCCGGCATTGGCGACCATCAGTTACTGGACCTCGTTTTCTCGCTGCGCGAAGACGGGCGTCTGTGTGTGATTGACGATCAGGATCAGCAGAAGGAGCCCAGTCTCATCTGCTCGATGGGCTTGGCCTAAGCCCACAGGGAACCACAGGGAAAGAAAAGAACATGACGATTGATGCCGCCCGCTTCCAGAAACTGCTCAGCGAATGCAAGCTAGAGCAGCTTTTCAACGAGCTCGGTTGGGAGCGCCCCGACCTTAGGCCGCAGGCCATACAAGCCAACGGCGAGTCTTTCACGCTGACCAACATCGCCCACAAGCGTCGCGTGGCGGTATTCCGCTGCTCGCCGGACAGTACAGGCAAGGTGCCCTCGCGACCGGTGCTGCTCAAGATCGAGAAGGAGGTGGCTAAGCTCGCCCACGAGCACCTCTTGGTATTTGCCGATGCCAAGGAGTCAATGCTCACCTGGCTGTGGGTCTCGCGCGCACCCGGACAGCCCACCACGACCCGCACCCACACTTGGCACGAGGGGCAGAGCGGCGAATCGTTGCGGCAGAAGCTCTCCCAGATTGTTTGGTCACTGGAAGAAGAGGAGGCCATCACGCTCACCGACGTGATCACCGGCCTCAGGCATGCCTTCGACCGTGACCGCATCTCCAAGAACTTCTACGACAAGTTCAAGGCCCAGCACGAAGCCTTTGCCAAATTCATCAAGGGACTGACTGCGGCCGGCGACCAGGCCTGGTATGCCTCGCTGATGCTTAACCGGCTGATGTTCGTCTACTTCATCCAGAAGAAGGGCTTCCTCGATGGCGACGAAAACTATCTCGCCAACCGCATGGCCCAGGTTCAGGCCGCGGCTGGCAAAGGAAAGTTCCACAGCTTCTACCGCCAGTTCCTGCGCCGCCTTTTCCATGAAGGATTGGGTCAGGCCAAGGGCGAGCGCAACCCCGAACTCACCCGCCTGATCGGGGATGTGCCTTATCTGAACGGCGGTCTCTTCTCCCTGCATGAGCTGGAAGAGGCACACCCCGGCATCGATGTGCCCGACGAGGCCTTTGAACGGCTATTCGCCTTCTTCGACGCCTGGGACTGGCATCTCGACGACCGACCGCTTTCCAGTGGCAGGGAAATCAACCCTGATGTGCTGGGCTACATCTTCGAGAAGTACATCAACCAGAAGCAGATGGGGGCGTACTACACCAAGGAAGACATCACCAAATACATCAGCAAGAACACGGTTATCCCGCATCTGATCGAGCAGGCGTGCGAGCGCTGCAAGGTGGCCTTCGAAGGCGAGGTGTCAGTCTGGAACCTGCTCCAAGCCGACCCCGACCGCTATATCTATCCGGCTATGAAAACCGGCGTCATCGACGCCGCCGGCAATGTTGTTCCAGAATCGGCTCTGCCCGATTTCGTGCAGACCGACATGAAGGATGCCAAGGCGCGCATGTTCGACAAGCGCTACAACCTAGGCGAGGCGGTATTCCACACTGCCACCGGCGAGCGCGGCACGCTGCCCACCGAAACCTGGCGGGAGTATGTGGAACGGCGCACCCGCTGCCTGGCCGTGCGCGACAAGCTAGCCAAGGGCGAGGTGAAAAGCGCCGACGATCTCATTACCCTGAATCTGGACATCTGCCAGTTCATGCAGGATGTGATCGACACTGCTACCAGCCCTGATCTGCTGCGCGCCGTCTGGCAGACCATCGTCGGCCGTGTGCCGGAAAAGGCCAACGAGAAATTCCGCCTCGGCATCACCATCCTCGACCCCACTTGCGGTTCGGGTGCCTTCCTGTTCGCCACCCTCAACATTTTGGAACCGCTCTACGAAGCCTGCCTGGAGCGCATGGAGGGTTTCGTCGAGGATGCGAAAAAGCTGGGCAAGACTGGCGAAATCGATTTCGCCAAGGTGCTGGCCGAAGTCGAGAAGCATCCCTCGCGCCGCTACTACATCTACAAGAGCATCATCCTGCACAACCTCTTCGGCGTGGACATCATGGCCGAGGCGGTGGAAATCTGTAAGCTGCGCCTCTTCCTCAAACTGGTGTCGCAGGTGGATGCCGGGCGCGAGCTGGAGCCGCTGCCCGACATCGACTTCAACATCCGTACTGGCAACACTCTGGTCGGCTACGCCACCCAAGCGCAGTTCGATGCCATCGGCTCCGGAAAGATGGAGTACGGCGAACAGCAAGACCATAAGGCACACATCAAAGTAGAATTGGCCGACCTTGCTGATGCGTTCGATTTCTTCCGTGGTCAGCAGACCGTGCATGGCGGCAAGGTGACGGCGGAGGACAAGCGCAAGCTGAGGGACAAACTTTCCGCGCTGAGTCTGGAACTGGATCGCTATCTGGCCCGCGACTATGGCATCGACCCCGACAAGGCCAAGGCGTTCAACGCTTGGCGCGAAAGTCACCAGCCCTTCCACTGGTTCGCCGAGTTCTACGGCGTGATGCGCGAGGGCGGATTTGATGTGGTGATTGGGAATCCACCATATTTGGAGTTCAAAGAGGTCGGCTATGGATTTTCTGAATCATACAAATCGTTAGAGACTAGCGCTGTACATGCACTTTGCATTGAACGAAGTGAATCGTTGCTCGCCAACGCAGGAGCAATGAGCATGATTGTTCCGCTCGCTTTGGTGTCTACTCAACGAATGAAGGTTGTTCAGGAAATTCTGGAGAGGCAGCGAACAACTTGGTATTCCGACTTTTCGTGGAGACCGGCCAAGCTGTTTGATACAGTCAATCGAGCTTTGACGATATTTGTTGTCATCCCAAGCACAAGAAAATCAGAGGTACATAGCACTGGGTATATAAAGTGGACTTCAGAAACTCGTGATGGGCTGCTCGACCGATTGATGTATTGCCGGATTCCACAGGATCGGCCCGCATTTTGGGTCTCCAAGATCCAAAGTGAAATAGAACTGCCTATTCTCGAAAAAATGCTGTCTATCAAAGAGACAATAGCTAATTACATGATGAAACGAGGGGATGAGATTTATTACAGGTGCGATGGTGGGTTGTATTGGAAAGTGTTTACAGACTTTGCTCCAAGATTCATCCTGAATGGCACGGAGGGAAGCTCCAGTCGCGAAACAAAGATATCCGTTACAAAAGGATCGACAAATAATCTCGTAGCTTTACTAAGTAGCAACTTGTTTTGGTGGTGGTATACCGTCACCAGCAATTTACGCCATCTTAATCCATATGATGTGCACAACTTTCCTGCCCCCAAGCTGGCGGTCACAGATAAATCTCTTGCAAATCTTGGGAGCGAGTATTTGCGAGACATTGATTCAAACAGTTCCATGCTTGTGCGAATGCAGAAACGCACTGGAAAGACGGAAACACAGAGCTTCAAGATTCAGAAATCAAAGACGATTATTGACAAGATTGACTTGGCATTGAGCAAGGCTTACGGCCTGTCCGATGAAGAAACCGACTTCATTATCAACTACGACATCAAGTACCGCATGGGCGGGACCGACGACGAAGAATGAAACCCGCGCCCGCCACCTTGCCATCCCACTGCGTCCAGCGTGTCGATCCTGATCTCTCCACCCAAATAGTCGGCGCTGGTGAGACGGTGCTGCTATCGGAACTGCTGCTCGGCCTCATCGCCTCCCGCGAATGCCCCGGCCACGTTCTGCTCGAAATCCTCGACCGCGTGCCGGAATGGGTCAAGGCCGGACGGGTGATCGTCAGCGGTTTCCACTCGCCGCTCGAACAGCAGATGCTGCGCTCGGTGCTTCGGCGCAAGAGGTGTGTGGTCAAAGTGCTGGCACGTGGCATGACTGACTACCGCCCAACGGCGGAAGAGCGCGAACCGCTGGCGGCTGGCCATATGCTGGTCATCACCGCCTGTCCGCCGCAAGTGCGCCGCACCACCCGCGAAACGGCCCTGGAGCGCAATCGATTGGTATTGGCGCTTGCCAGCGAGATCGTCATACCCCACGTCGCTGATGACAGCCCGCTTGCCGCGTTGCTGAAAGAGCGGAGGTCGGCTTGATGGCCTTCAGCCCGATCTGGTTCTTGTTGGAACAGGAGGGGCTGCTGGCTCAGGCCTGCCTGTGCAGCGGTCTGACGGCATTACGTCGCGCCAACCTTGGCGACAAGAAGGGGCTTTTCTATTCGGCCTTTTTCGAGTTGTCGATTGGCTTCGAGCGGGTGTTGAAACTGGTCTTGATCCTGGACCATATGGCTCGCAACCAGATGGTTCCACCCAACAGCAAGACCGTCGAGGATTACGGCCACAAGCTGCGTTCTCTGTTCGACTCTGCCAAGGATGTCTGCGCTACGCAGGGGATCACTGCGCTGGATGCATTTCAGCCGGATTCGTTGTCGATGGTCATCCTAGGTTTTCTGGAC
This sequence comes from Pseudomonadota bacterium, assembly GCA_021841585.1. Classification (GTDB taxonomy): domain Bacteria; phylum Pseudomonadota; class Gammaproteobacteria; order Acidiferrobacterales; family Acidiferrobacteraceae; genus Acidiferrobacter. Next base: position 33,243 of record JAKBUS010000024.1, read on the forward strand.
GACTTCGCACACCCCGGCGGACGCTATTCCAATATCAACAAACTGACCGGGCAGAGGCATCAAGCGATGGCCGATCCCCTCGTGCACTGGGGTGAAATTGCCAGGCAGATCATGCAATCCCAGGCCACACCCAAGGAACGTCAACGTGCTGAATTGAATGGGCAGATGGCAAGATTTGCCTTTGGAGATGCTGCGGCCAGCCTGATGAGTGACCTCAACAAGCAACCGATGGATGTCACGATGCTGCTCGTTCGAGCCTCTGAACTAGATACTGCGTCCAAACATGCGATCTATGCGCTGGTGACCTTGATCGCCGCATTGCGAGAAGTGCTCGACTCACTTTGTGCTCGCGCACAGGCAGCCAAGCCGGCTGGCAGATCTCACCTCTCCGACGTGCCGGACATGAAGGAGTTTTTTCAGTTTGCCTGGGCAGATCGGCAATACGTGATGCGAAAGCGTCAGTGGCCATGATCATGAACTTGGATCGAAGAGGTGAAGCCAGGTCCGAGGACAAGACAATACCCTCGATAAGTAGTCAGATGGGCCAGCGCCTCGTGGATATGGTTGAGATCCGGGGAAATTAGTGGCTGCCGGCTGCCTGTTATAGCCAAAAATTCCCTATATGGTAAAATATAGATCAACAAACACTCGTAAAAACATCATAATAACAATAAGATATATGATATATCCTCAATCAATATGGGCGTAACAAGTGTGCACAACCGTTCTAGATGTTCCCACCAAGACGCGGTATGTAAATAAGATCCCTGCAGGCCTTGTGTTTGCAGGGATTTTTACTGGCTTATCGTTTTTCGCGTGTTATCCCGATACACCTGGAATCCCAGGTAGCGCCGGTCTGCGTTTTCGGTTTTCTTGTGGTCGTTTCCGCTAGCGCAAGCTGCGCCGAAACGCGCCTGTGCCACCGTTCGCCTTTCCATGATCTATTATCACCAGGAAGCCATCGGCCGTTATGGCGAGACGGGCCCCTCTCTAGGGGTGCCGGCACGATTCGCCGTGGGTGCCGCCAGGGCCGGCACGCGCGAGACACGATGCCGCGCCCAAAAGATGGCGTCGTCCAAGGGTGGGGTCTGGCATCGTAGAAGTTGGGGCCGCACCGGCAATTCGTGAATATGAGGAGGAAAGTTATGATAGGGAATTGCGCTGGCGGGCGCCGCGCGGGCCGAGTGCGGGCGTTGTGGGGGAGTGTGCTCGGGGTAGGGGCACTGTTCCAGGTGGGCATTGCGTCGGCGGGGCTGCTGGTGCGCACCAGCGCCTTCAAGGGGGCGACATCATCGCAGGTGCGGGCCATGCTTGCCCGAGATAATGGCACCGCGCACGGCACGATCGTCTCTTATCACGGGTCCGTGGCGCGGGTCGTGGTCGTGGTGCCGCAGCCCGAGTTTCCGTTTCCGAGGTTCGAGGTTCAGCATGTCGACAACCCGACGCTCGAGTTTCGGGCCGGGGCGACCGTGAAATTCACGTTCATTGATCGCGTCATGGGCTTTAGTCACAGCTTTCAAATCACCCGAAAGGCGCCACCGTTCCCTATGTTTCCCAAGATCCAGCCGGTGTTGGCGGGGACCGATCTGTCACCGCCGCCCAGAAGCGGGAAGTCAATGTACGCGAAATTCACCTGGCACCCGGCCGCCGGGCACTACTATTACCTTTGCGCGATCCCGGGACATGCTCATATGGGCATGTTCGGTGCGATAATCGTGAAGTAAGGGATCGGAAACCCGCGGGCGGCTGCTCGCGCTGGCCCACGGGGGCTTGTTCGGCGACCCCCGGACCGTGGCAGGCGAGGTCCGCACGCATAAGATCGGGCGGTGTCGGCATGTCAGTGCGCGGCCGAGGATCCGGGCGGGCATTGTCCGAGGAGGGGGGGTTGGGTATGGCAGTCGCGAAATCGCAGGGGCCTCTGGAGCTGCTCCGTCAGGGCGTCGCCCTCTATCGGCGGGGCTTCGCGCTCTTTACGACGGAGTTCGTCATTTTGCAGTTGGCGAACATTTTGGTCTTCGCGTTTTTGGCGTCTGCCCACGTTCTGCCCGTGCGCGCGCCGAAGACGTGGTCGGCGGGTTTGGTTCTGGCCCTGTTCTCCTGGGGTTTTGCCGTTGTGGAGATTGTCTTTCAGATCGGCCTCATGCGCGGTCTGGCGAATGTCGCTGACGGCCGCGATGCGCGTTTCATGGATCTCTTGTGGGGCGTGAAGCGTGGTGAGGCCTGGTTGCTCGCCATCGTCTTGCAGGTACTGGGGCTTGTAATCTTCCAGGTCCTGGCATGGTTCACGGTGGCAAGCGGTATGCATGCGACCGGTAATCCCCATCATCCCTTCGTCCTGCTCGACGGCCCATTGTGGCCGTTCTTGTCCCTGCTCACGGCGATCCTGGCGCTGGGGATCTTTGGCAATACCGCGGCCATGGCCATGGCCATGGCGTCACGTCATGCGCTCCCGGCATTCGCGGCCCTACGCGCGGCCTTGAAGACCTTCCGTCACGGTTACCGCCGCTATCTGTTCCTGAATTTTGCCGGCATCGGCGTCCTGATGGGGGTGGGCCTGACGATTGCCGGGATCTCCATCGTGCTCCTGATCCTTTTGCACTTTCTGGGGGCGGGTCCCATCGGCCACGCCCTGCGCGCCCTCGTCTTCCTGGCGGCCTTATGCGCGTTTGTGGCCGCTGCGCTGATGTGGGCCATGGTGCTGCTGGCCGCCTTCGTGACGGCAAGCGGCATGATCGGGCCCGCTAACAGGTCCTGATCGCACCCGGTCTTGCGACGCGCCGCCAAGTCTTGGTCTAACGCGCATCGGGGTCCCATCGTCTTTAGTTGCCGCCCACGCTTCCGCGGGCGGGCGGTCGATTCCGTTGGTATGGAAGGCTGCGCGGCAGGCCGCATGAGACTTGCAAGCCGAGCGGCCTATCGCCCGTCCGCGAGCGAAAGGCCCATGAGGCGATTGCGATAGCGGCGTGATGTCACGCTTAAGCCCCAATTCCCGATTTTACCTCGGGCGGCCGCAGGTCAAGGGACAGTATCAGGGTACCCCATCCCGTGCGCCTTTTGCAGAAAACCGTTCCCCACGCCCCTCGCATCACCACATCCGTTCCATCTGTGCCAGGTCTTGGTAGTGCAATCAGGGGCCACGGTATGTCGCGAGGTGTCGGGTGGCGATTGATGGATTAAGCGGCACTGGCCGTTCTTCCATCGCCTTGATGTGCCGAAACCGCGCCTTTCCTTCAACGATAATTAATCGATAATTTTCTTAACGACAAAAATAGAAAATAGTTTGGCTACATAAAAAAACGCAATAGGACATTCTTCGCGACGCCTGGATACACTGGCTGCGCATGAAATCGGCAGGGAATGACAATCATAACAAAGTGGAGGAGATCATGAAACGAATGAAAGGCCATTCAGGCCTATGGCGTGATCATCCGATCATGCTGGCGGTCGGTTTATGTCTGTTTGTGGTGGGGGCGCATCCGGCTTGGGCCGCAACGGTAGCGACTGCCGGAGGCGGGGGTGCGACGGCCTCCCTGGCGCAGATCGCCAAGGAGTTGGCGCCAGCCAAGCCGTTTTTCGTGACGAGCGATGGGAAATGGATCGCGCCGCTCATGTATATCGGTTCGTTCGCGCTGCTTGCCAACGGTCTCATGCATCTCGACCCGGCGCGCAAGAAGGCCAGCGAGTTTGGCGTGGGCATCATCACGGTGACGGCGGGCATCATGTGGTGGCCGTTTCTGATTGCGATGATGGCGTCGCAGGGGCTCGGGCCGCTTACGAACCTCGTGACCGGTCTTGCGGGCATGTACGCGTTCTTTTTCACGGTCCTCGGGCTGACCCAGATCTTCCATGTCGAATCGCGTCATCAGCTGGGCGCGGTGGCGATCTTCATAGGGTGGCTCACGGGCGTCTACGCCTATTTCTTCCTGACGACACCGGCCCCAACGGGCGGGACCTGGGTGTATCACTTCACCATAGCCCTGGTATGGTTCGTGGCCATGAATCTCGCGGGCCTGTATATGCAGGGGCGGATGAAAGAGCGCGTGCTGGGGTGGGTGGTGTCATTCGCCGCGATCTATACATT